>CAYMMC010000380.1:0-3832 GCA_964391125.1 uncultured Akkermansia sp. | reverse complement strand
AGGCTAGGAATTCCTGCTCGGCATGCTCGCCGAGGTTGCGGGTGTCGACGAGGAAGAGGACGCGCTTGGCGCGGGCGTGCTTGAGGAGGCGGTAGATGGAGGTGATGGAGGTGAAGGTCTTGCCGGAGCCGGTGGCCATCTGGACGAGGGCGCGGGGCTTGGCGGCCTGGAAGGAGGCTTCGAGCTGGGCGATGGCCTCGATCTGGCAGTCGCGCAGGCCGGCGGGGTCGAGGGCGGGGAGGTCCTGGAGGCGGTCGCGGAGGGAGCGGCCGGCGGCGAGGGAGTCGCGGAGGGTTTCCGGGCGGTGGAAGGAGAAGACCTCGCGCGAGCGGGGCTTGGGATCGTGCTGGTCGGTGAAGCGGACGAGGACGCCGGTGGCCTCGTAGAGGAAGGGCAGCGGGATGCCGGTGGACTGGATGTATTTCAGCTTGGCGGCGGCGTATTCGCCGGTCTGTTCCTCGACGGTGGTGATGTTGTGTCCGAGGGTTTCCTTTTTCGCCTCGATGACGCCGACGGGCTTTTGGTCTACGGAAAGGACGTAGTCGGCGGGGCCGGTATCGGTGTGGTATTCGCGAATGGCCTGGCCTTCGCCCTCGTGGAGGTTGATGGCGGTCTTGTCCTGCACGGCCCAGCCAGAGGCGCGGAGCTGGGCATCGATGGCGTCGCGGGCGATTTGCTCGGGATTCTGGTTCGGCGCGGACATCGGCGGTGCGGAAGACAGAACCTCATATTCCCCGGATGGCAAGCGAAGCGGGCTGGGGCGCCGGGCGGCCGCATGTGCTCCCGCCCCCCCCCTGCGCCCGCGTCCAGCGCGCTCGAGGCGGCTGGAAGCGCTCGACTTTGTCCGGGCGAGCCGCTAGGCTGACGGCATGACGCGTCCCTTCATCCTCAGCGTGATCGGTCCCGACCGTCCGGGCTTGGTCGACCGCCTCTCCTCCGCCATCGCCGCCGCGGGCGGGAACTGGGAGAGCGCCCGGATGCTGCGGCTCGCGGGACAGTTCGCGGGGATGGTCCAGATCGCCGTCGCCGAGGAGTCCCTGCCCGTGCTGGAGGCCTCGCTCGCGGATTTGGAGGCGGAAGGCCTCCAGACCCGCCTCCACTGCCCCGCCGCCGTCGCGGAAGAGGGCGGGGCGGGCCGGATCCACGAGCTGGAGGTCGTCGGCCAGGACCGTCCCGGCATCGTCAGCGCCATCTCCGGGGCCTTGGCCCGGCTGGGGGTGAACGTCCTCGAGCTGGCCACCGACTGCGGCGAGGCGCCCTGGTCGGGCGAGAGGCTCTTCAAGTCCCGGGCGAGGCTGCGCAGTCCGGAGCAGCTCGGCGAGACGGCTCTGCGCGAAGCGGTCGAGGCCATCGCCCTCGATCTGATGGTCGAGCTGAAGGCGGCGGAGGAGGAGTGAGCGCGGTCCGCGCGGCGTTCAGCCCTCGCCGCGCCCTCGCTCTCAGAAGGGCTCCATCGTCCCCGCGTCGTCGACGTCGCTTTCGACCGGCGCTTCCGGTCGGGAGGGGGGCTCGAATTTCGGCAGGGGCGCGACGAGCCGCCCCGGCAGAGGCCGCACCCGGTCGTAGACGCGCGTTCCCAGTTCGCCCGCGACTTGGTAGCCCCGCTCGAACATCTCCATCTTCGCGTCGAGGTTGTCGATGTAGTGGAGCGCCTGGGCCTCGGGCGTCTTGGGGACCACGGGCGAGCCGAAGGCCAGCTCGCCGTGGTGCGAGACGATGAGGTGGAGCAGATGCAGGCGGACCTGCTCCGAAGCGGGCTCGAGATCCGCCCAGCCGGCCGCGTCGGCGCCGGTCTCGTGGATGTCGCGCCAGAGGCGGTTCACCACCTCCATGCCGAGGGGGATGTGGCCGAGGAGCTCGCTCAGCTCGGTGTAGGGCATGGAGAAGCCGTCCTTCTGGTAGGCGTTCTCCCACAGCTTCCCGACGTCGTGGAAGAGGACTCCGGCGACGAGGAGGTCGCGGTTCAGGATGGGGTAGGCGACGCAGACCTGGATGGCCGCCCGCATCATCTGGGAGACGTGCTCGACGAGGCCGCCGCGCCGGGCGTGGTGATAGTCGCGCGCGCCGGCGGTGCGGCGCAGGCGCTGGCCGTAGCGCTCGAGAAAGGCGAGGCAGAGGCGGCGCAGCCGGGGGTCGGCGATCCCGTCGGCGCTCTCGGAGATGAAGGCGTAGTCCGCCTCCTGCTTCCGGCGCAGCGTCTCGCTGCCGGCGAGGACGCCGACGCTCTCCGCCTCGTCGAGGGCGCGGGCGGTCCAGGTCCGTCCGTCGATGGAGCGGCCGTCGCCGCCGAGCCCGAACTCCCCCGACACCTCGAAGAACTGCCCCGCCCGCAACTGCTCGCAGCTCGCGAACATGGGGGCGTTGTTCCAGACCCGCAGCACGAGGCTTTCCTCGGCGTCGGCGAAGGTCAGCTCGTAGTAGGGGTTGCCGGTCTTGGTCGTCTTCTCGAGGCGGCGCTCGAGCTGGGCATGGAAGCGGAAGTGCTGGAAAACCGTCCCCGACTACTGTTTCAACTCCCGGATCGAGACCGATTCCATCGTGCGAGACTAGCGCCTGAACCAGGGGAAGACAAGAGTTTGCCGGAGGGCGGAGGGCGGAGGCGGCCGGCCAGCGGTCAGGCCTCCCCCCACGATGTCCTCGCGCTCCGCTCGTATTTGCGGTGCTCGAGGACGCGGCGGTCGAGCCGGGCCTTCATCCGCGCCTTCGACGAGTCGCCGCGCTTCGCCGAGGCGGTCGGCGCGGCGGCGGCGACGACGAGCTTCACCAATCCCTTCGCGTCGGCGAGGGAGACGTATTCCTCGGCGATGCCGCGTTCGGGCGGGCAGTTGTGGTAGTTTCCAAGCAGCACCGAGATCCCCGCCGCCGGGATGCCGTGCAGGTTCATCACGGGAGCCGCGCAGGAGCCCCCGGCGAGCAAAGCCCGCTGGTGGGGGATGCGGGCGGCGGCGGCCGCGTCGAGCAGCTCGGCGGTGACGCCATCGTGGAAGACGCTCATCCGGTCGCCGACGCGGACGACCGGGCCCTTGCCCATCTCCGCGCCGCCGCGCGGGGCGCTCGTCTCCAGAGACACGAAGCAGACGCCCTCGGGCAGGGGCCAGCGTCTCGCCAGCTCGATCGCGCCGACGAAGCCGACCTCCTCCGCCCGGGTGAAGATTCCGTAGACCGTGGCCTCCGCCGCCTGCGCCTCCAGTTCCATGAACATCGCCACGATGGCGGCGCAGCCGACGAGATCGTCGCAGGCGCGGGCGTGGACGATCCCCTCGCGGAGCTCGAAAGGCTTCAGCCGCCACATGCCGAAGTCGCCGAACCATTCCACGGGATGGGCGCCGAGCCGATCCGCCGGCACGCCGCCGAGAAACTCCGGCTTTCCCGCGCGCCTCACCCAGCCGGGATGGTCCATGTGCGCGGCGAAGGCCAGCCGCGGCCTGCGCCTTCCCCGCCGGTAGCGGGCCACGAGATTGCCGAAGGCGTCGCTCTCCACCGTGACGTGGGGCAGGGCCGCGAGCCGTTCCCGGAGGACTCTCGCGACATGGTATTCGTGGAAGGGCGCCGTCGGCGTCGAGAGGACGGTGCGGAGAAGGGAAACGAAGGTCGCGTGGTGCATGGATCGATGGACGATGGACGGCAAAGGGCGGTCCGTCCACCCGGCGCCGCAGGCCGCGCCGCCCAAATCGTGCTTGCCCCCCCAGCCCGCAGCGCGGACAGTCCCGCCCCCATGTCCCCCTGGAAGAAAATCCGCTACCGTCTCGAATGGCTCGGGCTGCAGTGGCTTTATTTCGCCATCCCCCTGCTGCCGCGCCGTCTCGCCCACGCCCTCGGCAAGCTCCTCGGC
>CAYMMC010000379.1:663-3842 GCA_964391125.1 uncultured Akkermansia sp. | reverse complement strand
GGGTCGGGCAGCAGATAGGTGGGGTCGGGGTGGATCTCGAGCTTGACCCACTGCGGCAACCCTGCGGAAGCGGCGAGCCGGGCGAGGCGCACGGCCTCCTCGGCGTTCATCGCCCCCGAGGTGTTCGGCAGCAGCAGATAGCGCGAGGGATCGATGTAGTCGAGAATGTCGGCGTAGGGATCCCCCTTGCCGCTGAGGTCGGCGCGGCGCAGGGCCACCGTCACGATCTCCGTCCCCGAAGCCTCCAGCGCGTCGCGCATCGCCTCGTTCGACGAAAACTTGCCCGTCCCCACGAGCAGACGGGAGGCGAAGGTGCGGTCGGCGATGACGAGGGGCGCAGGCACGGGGAGAGGACGCGTTTGGTCCGCAGCAGGAGGCGGCGGGACCGGAACACTAAGGGATGCCCCGAAAAGCTCCACAAAAAAACCTCTCCGATGGACTCGGAGAGGTTTTTCCTGAGCAAGCCTCGCTCAAAGCAGGCCTACCACCACAACAACAACCAAGCAATGAAACGAAAAGGGCAACAGGCACCCTTGCAACAACTCCGCCATTCTACCGGTTGCCGACGCGCCGGTCCAGCGCATTTCTTAAAAAAGCTCCGCAAGCGTGATTTTTCCTCAGAATTGATCAGACTTTCCGTTCTTTCAGCAAATCGCGGATCTCGCCCAGGAGCTTCACGTCGGCCGGCACTTCGGGCTCCCCGTCGGCTTCGACTTTCTTCTCCATCAGGCTGCGAAGCTTGTTCATCGGCTTGACGAAGACGAAGAAGACCACCGCCGCGAGGATGACAAAGCGGAAGACGGCGCTCCCGAAGCTCGCGGCGCCGCCGATGAGCGCCTCCTGCAAGGCGGCGCCTTGGGCTTCCAGCGCGGCGGCATCGAGCTCCGCCCCTTTGGAGACGGTGTTCTGGATGATGGCGACGATGGGCTCGATGATGCCCTTGACGATGCCGTCGACCAGCGATCCGAAGGCGGCGCCGATGACGACACCGACGGCGAGGTCGACGACATTGCCCTTGAGGGCGAACTCTCGGAATTCAGACAACAGTTTCTTCATGGTTCGGGATGGAGATGGATTGCGGTGGACGTGGATCTCGTCGTGCGCCGCCAGCATGGCAAAGCGACGTGATGCGGCAAGCCAATTCTCGCGCTCGAGAAAAGTTTCCCCCATCTCCGCTCACGCGGCCCTCTGGAACTCCTCGAGCGCCTTCTGGACGGCCAGGACGGCGAGGAGCACGATCGAGACCACGCTGATCCAGAAGCCGAAGTCGTAGACCCGGGAAGGCCTCAGGGCGGCGGGCAGACGGCGGTAGCGGAAGTGGACCGCCCCGGCCACGACGAGCAGCAGGATCGCCGCCGTGATCGCCCCGCCCGCGAGGACCATGAAGACGGGGTCCTTGAAGAAGAAGAACAGCACCGCCCATAGCGTCGGAAAGAAGAAGGAGAGAACGGCGATCGTCCGCCCCCGCGAGACGGGGTCGCGGTAGTCGATCCATCCCACTGCGCCGAAGGCGTCGGAGAAGAGGCGGGTCCATCCGGCGAGGGCGGCGAAGAGCGTCGAGAAGAGCACGAAGAAGGCCCCGACGAGAAAGGCCAGCTCGGCCCAGGGCCCGAGGGAGTCGGTGTACATGCGCGAGAGGGTCTTCACCGTCTCGAAGCCCTCCGGCCGCAGCCCCTGGGAATGGAGGATGGCCGCCCCGAGCAGGTAGAAGGCGATGGTCATGAGGGTGTAGACCACCATGGAGAGGAAGGCGTCCCAGTACATCACCCGGATCCATCCCCTCGCCCGCCGCCGCCATTCGGGCGTGTCCTCGCGCGGGCCGGTGCGGGCGGCGTAGCCTTTCTCCAGCAGCCAGTAGTTGTAGGCCATGATCTCGTCGCCCCCCACCCCGGTGATGCCGAAGACGGCGACGGCCACGCCGAGGGCGGCGGCGGGAACGCCGTTCCAGAAGGCGAGCCCCTCGCCGATCTGCCCCCAGGTCATCGCGAAGTCCGTGAACTGCACCCCCGCGACGCAAACGAAGGTGAAGAGGGCGAAGGCCCCGATCATGAGGACGGAGAGCTTCTCGATGAAGCGATACTTCCCCCGGAAGATCATCAGCGACACGGTCGGGGCGGCGAGGGCGACCCAGGCCCAGACCGGCACGGCGGGCACGATGATGTTCAGGATCAGCCCCACCCCGCCGATGATGCCGCCGAGCTGGAGCGGCTTGATCAGCATCATCAGCAGCCAGAGCCAGGTCGCCCAGCCCCCCTTGCCCAATCTCGGCCCGGGAAGCTGGTTGAGCGCCTCGAAGGTCGTCTCACCGGAGTGGATCGCGTGCTTCCCGAACTCGATCTGCACGAAGACCTTGACGAGGCAGCTCGCGACGATGACCCACATCGCCACGAAGCCCGCCTTCGCCCCCAGCGCCGTCGTGGCGATCAGCTCGCCCGATCCGACGATGGAAGCGGTGAGGATGAAGCCCGGCCCCAAGTGGCGGAGCATCCCGCCGAGGCTGGTCGGCGGCTCCGCGACGAGGGATCGGTCGATGGCCATGGAGGCGGGGCTGCGGGACTCGGCCCCGGCGGAAGGTGGAAAGTCGGGCGGCGAAGGGGTCGCCGCCCGCCGTTGGCGCGCCGCTTCACTGCGCCGGCTGCGGCGCGTTCGCCGGATCGGTGATCTGCGGCCAGTCGTCGGTGCGGAAGGGATCCGCGGGCAGGCCGTTGCGACCGCGCAGGTTCGCCACCGGGTTGTCCGCCCAGGCGTAGCGCACCGCGACGGGATTGGCCACGGCGGCGCTGGAGACCTCCACCTTGTCGGCGGCGACGACCTTTCCGGAAGCCCAATGCCAGACCTTGTCCTCGCCGGCCACGGCGAAGCCGAGGACTTCTTCCATGTCGAAGGCGTAGAGGCCGCCATTGCCGACATTTTCAAAAGTAAGAACGGCTTTCCCTTCGTTGACTTCCATCGACTTGTAGGTTGGATTCAGGTATTCGACCTTCTGCCCGTAGTCGCGGGCGAGGGCGATGCGGGCGAGGCGCTTGGCCACGTTCTGCTTGTCCCGGGGATGGATGTCGCGGGCTTCGCCGAGGTCGTAGATCACGGCCTGGCCGGTGTTCGGCAGGGCGAGGGTGTTCGTCTGCGCCTCTCGCAGCTCGGCCCAGTCGGACTCGCCGGGCTCCGGCTTCTCCGCCTTG
>CAYMMC010000379.1:0-653 GCA_964391125.1 uncultured Akkermansia sp. | reverse complement strand
TGAACCCAGTAGAAGGGAAAGTCGCCGATCCCCCAGGCGTTGCGCCACTCCGCGATCATGAGGGAGAAAAGGTCGTCGTACTGGTAGGCCCGGGCCGCGTTGGACTCGCCTTGGTACCAGATCGCGCCGCGAATGCCGTAGCCGATGGTGGGATGGAGCACGCCGGCCCAGAGGTTGCCGGGACGATGCTGGCCGCGGAGCAGGTCGTTGGGACGGCGCGGCGCGGGCCGTCCGGCCGCCTTGGCCTCGTCGGCCTTGGCCTGCCAGGCGGCCAGGGCCTTCTCGTGGTCGTAGGTCGCCTCGGTCTTCCTCCACTGATCCATCACTGCGGCGAAGCGCTCGTCGGCCTCCATCGTCTCGCGGGCGACCCAGGCCTCCGCGGCGGAGCCGCCCCAGGCGTTGTCGATCAGACCGATGGGCACGCCGAGAATCTGGTGGAGCTGGCGCCCGAAGAAGTAGCCGACCCCGGAGAAATCGCCGACGGTCTCGGGCGTGCAGATGTCCCACTGCCCCTTGAAGTCGTCCTGCTTCTCCTGCGTCCCGGTCTGGGGCACGCTGATGAGGCGGATGTTGGGGTAGTTCGCCGAGGCGATCTCCAGATCGGGGTCGTCCGACAGGCTCACCGGCCACTGCATGTTCGACTGGCCGGAGCA
>CAYMMC010000378.1:0-3844 GCA_964391125.1 uncultured Akkermansia sp. | reverse complement strand
CGTCGTCTTCGGCGAAGCGCTTCGCGAAGTCCTTCTGGGGCTCGCGCGGCTTCTCCTGGGCCCAGTCGGGCATCAGGTCGCGGGCGGAGGACTCGAGGGGCTTTTCTTCTTCGCTCATGGTCGGGGAAGGGAGGCGGGAGGGTCGCCGCGAAGGGCGGCTCACGCCAGCGCAATTTTCAAGGCTTCGCAGGCGGCCTCGGCGGTTCTGGCAATGTCGCCGTCGCCGTGCGCGAGGGAGAGGAAGCCGGCCTCGTATTGGGAGGGGGCGAAGTAGACGCCGCGGTCGAGGGCGGCCCAGAAGAACTTCCGGAATGCCTCGAAGTCGCATTGCTTCACGTCGTCGACGTTGTCGATCGCTCCTTCGCGGAAGAAGAGGCAGAACATCGAGCCGATCCGGTTGAAGGCGAGGTCCCTGCCGAGCTCCCTCAGCGTCGCTCGCACCGCCTCCTCGAAGGTCCGTCCGATCTCCTCGAGCCGGTTCCAGCCATCGAGCCGCTCCATCTCCCTGAGCTGGGCGAGACCGGCGGCGAGGGCGAGGGGATTCCCCGAAAGGGTGCCGGCCTGGTAGACCGGACCGAGCGGGGCGAGCTGGTCCATGATCTCCGCCTTTCCGCCGAAGGCCCCCACGGGCAGGCCGCCGCCGATGACCTTGCCCATGGCGGTGAGGTCGGGGGTGATCCCCACGAGCTCCTGCACGCCGCCCTTGGCGACGCGGAAGCCGGTCATGACTTCGTCGAAGACGAGGACGGCGCCGTGCTGCGCGGTGAGGTCGCGGAGAAGCCGGAGGTAGCCCTCCTTCGGAAAGACGAGGCCTGCGTTCGCCGGGATCGGTTCGAGGATGAGGGCGGCGATTTCGTGGCCCTGCTCGGCGAAGACCCGCTCGATGAGCTCGGGGCGGTTGAAGGGCACGGTGATGGTCAGCTTCGCGAACTCGGCGGGGACGCCGGCGCTGTCGGGCTCGCCGAAGGTGAGGGCGCCGCTGCCCGCCGCGACGAGGAGGGAATCGACGTGTCCGTGGTAGCAGCCCTCGAATTTCACGATCTTGTCGCGCCCCGTGTAGCCGCGGGCGAGGCGGATCGCGCTCATCGTCGCCTCGGTGCCGCTGTTGACCATGCGGACCTTCTCGACCGAGGGCACGTAGTCGCGGATGACGCGGGCCATCTCGACCTCGTGGCGGTTGGGGATGCCGAAGCTGACTCCCTCCTTCGCCGCCTGGGTCACCGCGTCGATCACGACCGAGGGGGCGTGGCCGAGGATGGCCGGTCCCCAGGTGCCGACGTAGTCGATCATCTCGTTGCCGTCGACGTCCCAGATCCGGCAGCCGCGGGCCCGCTGCACGAAGAAGGGATCGCCATCGACGTTGCGGAAGGCCCGCACCGGCGAGTTGACCCCGCCGGGGATGACTTCCTTGGCGGCTTGGAACAGTTTCGAGGAGAGGGAGCGGTCTGGCATGGTCGGGGAATGAATCGCCCCCGCGCCCTTCCGTCAAACGGTGTGTGGCGGACGCGGGCGGGCCTCCCGGCTTCCGTGTTGCGCCATCGACCGAGCTTGCCTGCCGGTTCCGAATTTGTCAGACTCCGGCCTATGAGAGCGGTCTGGTCGGCATGCGTCGCCTTGGGATGTCTCGGACTCGGGTTCGGGTTCGCCGAGGACAAGTCCGCGTCGCCGCCGATCTCCGCGGAAGCGCTGGCCGATGCGGGGGTCCTGGTCTGGAAGATCGCGATCCCGGACGATCTGAAGGCTGGCGAGCATTCCGCGACCGTGTGGTTTGTCGAGGGCAAGCCCTACGCGAGCGATCTGGATTTCAAGGGCGTTCCTCCCGGGAGCGAGGCCACCGTCGTGCTGTGGCTGGGGGACGTCTTGAGCTACTGGCGGAATGGATTCAAGGGGCCGAGACCGGAGGGGATTCCGTTTTCCGTCTCCTGCACCGACGCCAAGGGGCGTCCCAAAACCCGCTTCGGCACGCTTCGGATTCCTCCGGGCTACGATGAGCTATACAGCTTCCTCGGTTCCGGCCCCTACGCGGATGCGGGGTATCTGCTGCTGATGAGCACTCGCTCCGACAGGGATGTCCCCGTCTCCACGACGACCCTCGAATTCTACGGATGGGGAGCGGGATGGAAGGTTGGCGGATTTGACGAACTCGGGAAGACGGATCCGTAGGCGAGGAGGGCGCCGGCCGCCCCGCGCTCCCCGTCCCGGTGCCGGCGATTCGGGCTGCGGCGGGATTTTTCCTTTCCTTCCCGGAGATTCGGGGCCATATCTGACGGAAGACAAGCGCCATGGCACAGAGTTTCGAATTGGAAGGGACCATCAAGGTCATCGAGGACGTCCAGACCTTCGCGAGCGGCTTCTCGAAGCGCGAGTTCGTCGTGGAGGTCGAGGATGGGAAATTCCCCCAGTCGATCAAGTTCGAATGCGTGAAGGAGAAGGCGTCGCTCGTCGACGGCTTCAGCGTCGGCGATCCCGTGAAGGTCTTCTTCGACATCCGGGGCAACGAGTACAAAGGGCGCTACTACGTCAACCTCAACGCCTGGAAGCTGGAGCGACCCGGCGGCGGGGGAGGGCGCAAGGCCCAGCCGGCCGGGGACGCCTACTTCGACGAGCCGGGGCCGACCCTGAGCGAGCCGCCCGGCGGCTACGGGCAGACCTCCGACGACGACATTCCGTTCTAGGCGGATCGAGCCTTCGGGCTCTCGGTGCGGTGGCACCGATCCGTCCGCGACACCGAGCCGAGCCCGGCCGGGGAGCGTCCGCCCGAACCTCCGGTCGGTCGTCCGAGCCGCCTACGGCGGCTCGGGTCACTCCCCGAACCACTCGTGCCCGGGATCGCCGCCGCTGAGAACGTAGGCGACAAGGTCGAGAACCTCCTCCTTGGTCAGCAGGTTCAGCAGCATGGGAGGCATGGGGGAGACCTTCGAGACTTCGATGCTCTTCACCTCCTTGCGGTCGACGTTGACGCGCTGGTTCGGGTCGGTGAGGTCGGTGTTGAGGACGACGATGTCTCCGTGCAGGTTCACGACGACGCCGCTGACGGCGCTGCCGTCGTTCTTGGTCACCACGACGGGGGCGAACTGCTCGTTGATCTCCTTGCTGGGATGGATGATCTGGTCGAGGAAGTCGTGGGGCGAGTAGCGGCCGCCCGATCCGGTGAGGTCGGGGCCGTTCATCCCGCCTCCGTCGCGGAAGCGGTGGCAGGCGTAGCAGGCGGCGGCGGCGAACATCCTGCGGCCGTTCTCGAAGTCGCGTCCGGCCATGCCGGCCTCGGCGGCGGCGCTGAGCTCCTCCAGGGTCCACATCGTGGGGGTGCGCCCGGCGAAGACGACGCCGAGGTTCTCGATGGCGGAGACGCGCTCGGGCTTCTTCGCGATCAGCTCGGCCAGCTCCGTCCGCTCGGCCTCGGTGAAGGTGCCCAGGGCGTCGTTGCGGATGAACTCGACGAATTTGTCGAAGCTCGCCCCGCCCCGGTAGTTCGCCGCCTTGAGGAACCATTCGAGGTAGGCGCGGCGCAGCTCCGTGGTCCATCCGGCGGTGACGAAGCGCAGGCTGCGGGCGTATTCGAGCTGCTCCTCCTGGGAGAGGGCCTCGCCCAGCAGGGCGACGCCCTTCTCGGCGACGCGGGGGGACTGGAGGTAGGCGAGGGTTTCGCAAAGGAGCCAGTTCAGGGAAAAGGAGCTTGCGGGGAACGCCGCGTCGAGGTAGGCGGAGAGCGCGTCGGCGTTCGCTCCGGCGCCATCGAAGCGGTTCAGGACGATCTGCACGGTGCGGACGAGGGCGAGCTGGGAGTCGGGATCGAGCTTGGCGAAGTCGATGGCGACGAGGGCGCCCAGAAGGCGGTCGCGCA
>CAYMMC010000377.1:0-3845 GCA_964391125.1 uncultured Akkermansia sp. | reverse complement strand
GGCACCCTCACCTACGAGGCGGTCTGGCAGCTCACCCAGCTCGGTCTCGGCCAGAGCACCAGCGTGGGGATCGGCGGCGACCCGATCAACGGCACCACCCACCTCGACGTGCTGAAGATGTTCAACGACGACCCGGAGACCGAGGCCATCATCATGATCGGCGAGATCGGCGGATCGAACGAGGAGATCGCCGCCGCCTGGGCCAAGGAGCACTGCAAGAAGCCCATGGCCGCCTTCATCGCCGGGGCGACCGCGCCTCCGGGCCGCCGCATGGGCCACGCCGGAGCCATCGTCTCGGGCGGAAAGGGCACCGCCGAGGCGAAGATCGAAGCCCTGCGCGACGCGGGCATCGAAGTGGCGAAGAACCCCTCCGACATGGGCCAGGCCCTCGTCCGCGCCATGGGTTGAGCAGGAGAACGGCGCCAAACCCGCTCCCGGGCCGTTCCCCGGAGCATCGATTTCACAACAAGAGCAGCTTATGTCGGAAAAACCGGAATATTCGAAGGGACTGGAGGGGGTCGTCGCGAACGAATCCTGCCTCAGCGACGTTCAAGGCCAGGCTGGGATCCTTCGCTATCTCGGTTACAACATCCAGGATCTCGTGGAGCGATGCACCTTCGAGGAGGTCATGTTCCTGCTCCATCGCCGCAAGCTCCCGACGCAGGCGGAACTGGAGAGCTTCACGAAGGACCTGCGCTCCCACCGCCATCTGCCGCAGGGGGTGGTCGACTTCCTCCGCACCGCCCCGAAGGAGGCCGCGCCCATGGACGTGCTCCGCACCGGCGTCAGCATGATGGGCCTCCACGACCGCCGCGGGAGCGACCAGGACCGCTCCCTCAACGAGGCCCGCGCCATGGCCATCTGCGCGACCATGCCGATGATGGTCGCCCATTTCCACCGCGCCCGCCAGGGACTCGATCTGATGCCCGTGCGCGACGACCTCGGCGAGGCGGCCCACTTCCTCTACCTCGTCAACGGAGAGGCGCCGGGCGCGGAGTCAGCGCGCACCCTCGACGCCGCCTACATCCTCCACGCCGACCACGGCATGAACGCCTCGACCTTCAGCGCCCGCGTCACCGTGGCGACCCTGTCGGACCTCTATTCGGCGATCACCTCGGCCATCGGCACCTTGAAGGGCCCCCTCCACGGCGGGGCCAACGAAGGCGTCATCCACATGCTGCAGGAGATCGGCAGCCTCGACCGGGTCGACGCCTACATTGACGACGCGCTGGCGAACAAGCGCAAGATCATGGGCATCGGCCACCGGGTCTACAAGGTGCTCGACCCGCGCGCGCCCTTCCTCCGGAAGATGGCGGTCCAGCTGACCAAGGAGCTCGGCGAGACGAAATGGATCGACATGTCCGAGCGCATCGCCGGACTGATGAAGGAGCGGAAGAACCTGAACGCCAACGTCGATTTCTACTCGGCCACGGTCTATTACTCCCTCGGCATCCCGACCGACCTCTTCACGCCCATCTTCGCGATCTCCCGCGCGGCGGGCTGGACCGCGCAGGTCCTCGAGCAGCTCGACGACAACCGCCTCTACCGCCCGCTCACCCTCTACACCGGTCCGACCGAGGACCAGCCCCTCGTCCCGATCACGGAGCGAGGGTGAGAGTGCGGAATCCCCCCCCCGGAGCCTCACATCCGCAGCAAGGGCTGCGAAAAGATCATGTCCACGACGGGGACGGGGGTGCTCAGCTCCTGGGGGCCGCCGAAGAACGTGGGGCCGCGCCGGGCCATGCGGTCGTGGAGCAGCGAGATCCGCTGGACGTCGAGGCCCCGCATCGTTGCTGCGGTCAAAGGAGTCCCGCGCTGGTGGGTGCGGGGATAGGCGAAGGCCTCCACCCGCACGAAGGCCGCCCCGATCCGCCCGTCGGCGCTCCGCTTCAGGGGGAATTCGGCCTGGGGCGCGTCGGCCACGAGCTCCGCGCCCCGGTCGGTGACGAAGCGGATCTGAACCTGGGGGCGCTTCTCGGGATCGTTCCCGGCGACGGAGGCCTCGAGGGCGATCGCCCTCCCTTCCGCGTCGCGGCGCAGGGCGAGGCGGGCGAAGCGGAACTCGCTGTAGTCGTAGGGCGCCACCGCCTCGCCGGCCTCGTTCGTCGCCAAGGCCGCCACCGAGCCGAAGAACTGGCCTTTCCGGTAGGCCCGCAGGGCGGCGGCCTCCCGATCCGCCGGGGATAGTTCTTCCCATCCCGGCACGAGCAGCACGTTGCGCCCCCGTCCGTAGGTGTTGTGGTCCTTGACGAAGAATCCCCAGCAGCGCCGTCCCGTCCTCAGCAGATCGTCCCAGAGCCGATAGAAGTGCAGGTTGACGCCCTTCCCTTGCTGGTAGAAGCCGCCGCCGGAACCGAAGCCGGAGGTCAGCTGGTTCCAGACCTCGATGCCGAGGACTCGGGGGTCGAAGTCGAGGAACTCGGTGTAGAGCTCCTTGCGCCCGGTGGGGTGGTTGAGGGTGATCCCGCCGCCGTCGGGATGCAGCAGCCCGCCGCTGCGGCGCCCGTCCGCGGTCTCTCCGTCCAGCGCGGCGCGGAACACCTCGCGCCAGGGGCGGTTGGTGCCCTGCATCAGCCGGAGCTGGGCGACGGCGAGCTTGGCCTTGTCGTAGGCCAGGGTCGTTCCGATCCATGGGGAGACCGTGCGCAGGTAGAGGGTGTGGCTGCCCGCCGCCAGCGGACGCTCGTGAACGGGCCCCCGGTCGGCGAAGCCGTCGCGGAGGGCGCATTCGGTCGCGCCCTCCACCGTGAGCGAGGCGGCGGCGGCCGCCGCCACCCCTTCCGCCGGCTCCAGCCGCAGGTCGAGGCGATAGGCGCCCAGCCAGGGGCGCGCCTCGTCGAAGAGGTTCAAGGAATCGAAGCGGTGGACCAGAGGCGAGGCCTGCCGCTCCTTTGCCGTGGCGCTGCTTCCGTATCCCGCCGCCAGCCGGCTGCCGAGGGTGTTGCAATGCAGCGGGGCGTCCAGGAAGGAATGGTGCTCCGCGTTGGGCGAGCCGACGAGGTCGGGACGGGCCGCCGCGTATGCCTCCGGCAGAGGGGTGGGGGCCGAGGGGTAGTAGTTGCTGAAGGCGAAATGGCGATAGCCCATCTCGTAGAACAGGTCGCGGGACCGGTCCGTCTGTCCCTGGTGCTGGTGCGACATGGAATGCACGGGGATGCAGCGGTCCCAGTCGATCGCCTCGTAGGGATTGTCCAGATCCCGTCCGGGATCGCTGGCGGCGGCGCGGGCGGACGCGGCGCCCCGCGCCGCGGGCAGTCCGGCGAGGGCGAGCAGCAGGCGTCTTCTCTTCATGGTCGGCAGGGATGCTAGCCGGATTCTCCGGCAAAGGACACGCGAAATCTCGGTGCGCCGCGATTCCGGAAGTCCCACGGAGGCGGATGTCCGGGAGGGTTGGGTTTGGCAAGGGGAATCCATGCCAGATTTGGAATGGGTTCCAGGCTTCGTTTCCAGCGCGTCTTCAAGGAGGCCGTGCGCAAGGCCGCGCTCGGCAAGCAGACCTCCTTCCATGCGCTCAGGCACTCCCTCGCCACCCACCTCCTCGAGAACGGAGTCGATATCCGCACGGTCCAGAGCCTGCCCGGGCACGCCGACGTCTCGACGACCATGGTCCACCTCCATGGGATGAAAAAGCCCGGAGCCGGAGCCCCGAGTCCGCTCGACTTCACCTGATTCGACTCCCCCCACTTTGGACGCCCGGTCCCGGCGGGCGAACCGCCCCCCGAAAAAGCTTTACCGAAAATCCCCGAAGTGATAGGCTTCGGGCCTCCGGATCGCGGAGCCCTGCCCCGGCAGGCTCCCTTTGCGGGGCAAAGGGAGCTGTCGCCGATAACAGTTATCAACAACAA
>CAYMMC010000376.1:0-3870 GCA_964391125.1 uncultured Akkermansia sp. | reverse complement strand
TGGGCTGGAAGCCCATGCCACTGCCAAAGCCACCGCAGCTTCCTTTATTGTGCCGGAAACGGTCGTCAATCCGCATAAGGACGCACTCCAAGACGGCGGCGAATGCGAAAATCAGCACAAGCACCGAGTAGAGAAACGGCGCCACGAGAATCGAAACAAGCCAAAGGGAAGACGGCGGCCCTTTCTTCATGGCTCCTGCGCCGACAGCGCCCGGTGGTCTGGATCCGGGAGCGAGGGACCGCGGCCTACGCCATCACCTCCCGGATCGGATCGGCACCTTCGACGCCGACGAGCTTGTGGTCGAGGCCGCCGAAGAAGAAGCTGAGGTGGTTCGGGTCCAGACCCATCAGGGACAGGATCGTGGCGTGGAGACGCCTCACGTGAAAACGGTTCTCCACGGCCATGGAGCCGAGCTCGTCGGTCTGGCCGACGGAGACGCCGCCCTTGGCGCCGCCTCCGGCCATCCACATGGTGAAGCCGTAGCTGTTGTGGTCGCGGCCGGTGCCCTTCTCGTATTCGGCGGTGGGCTGGCGCCCGAACTCGCCGCCCCAGACGACGAGGGTGTCGTCGAGCATGCCGCGGCGCTTCAGGTCCTTGAGCAGGCCGGCGATGGGCTTGTCGGTCGCGCCGGCGTGGAGGTTGTGGTTCGTCTCGAGGTCGCCGTGGGCGTCCCAGTTGTGGTCGTTGTGGGCGCCGCCGGAGTAGATCTGGATGAAGCGGGTGCCGCGCTCGACGAGACGCCGGGCGAGGAGGCACTTGCGCCCGAAGTCGGCGGTCTCCTGCCGGTCCATGCCGTAGAGGGCCTTGGTCTCCTCGCTCTCCTCCTCGACGGCGATGGCCTCGGGCGCGGTCGCCTGCATGCGGTAGGCGAGCTCGTAGCTGGCGATGCGGGCGGAGAGGTTGGTGTTGTCGAAGCGCGAGGAAAGGTGGCCGGCGTTGAGGTGGTTGAGCGAGTCGATGAGGAGGCGCTGCTCGCCCGCGGGCATGCCCTCGACGTGCTCGAGATTGAGGATGGGGCTGCCCTGGGAGCGGAAGACGGTGCCCTGGTAGCTCGCGGGCATGAAGCCGGAGGTCCAGTTCTTCGCCCCGGAGATGGGGCCGCCGCTCTGGTCGAGCATGACGACGTAGCCGGGCAGGTTCTCGTTGACCGAGCCGAGCCCGTAGTTCACCCACGAGCCCAGGGAGGGATAGCCGCTGATGAGCGAGCCGCTGTTCATCATCAGCAGGGCCGACCCATGGATGGGCGAGTCGGCGGTCATGGAGTGGAGGAAGGCGATGTCGTCGACGCAGCTCCCGACGTGGGGGAAGAGGTCGGAGACGTGTTTGCCGCATTCGCCGTATTGGCGGAACTTCCACTTCGGCTCGACGATGCGGCCCTCGTTCTTCTTGCCGCCGCGCCCGAAGGTCTTCACCTCGATGGTCTTGCCGTCCATGCCGTTCATCGACGGCTTGTAGTCGAAGGTGTCGATGTGGCTGGGGCCGCCGTACATGAAGAGGAAGATGACGCTCTTGGCCTTGCCGGGCGCCATCGGCGGCCTGGCCGAAAGCGGGTTTCCCGAGGCGCCGAGGGCCTGCTGGAAGAAGCCTTCGCCGCCGAGCATGCCGGTGAGGGCGAGGGCGGGAAAACCGCCGCCGACGGTGCCGAGGAACTCGCGGCGGTTGAGCCGTCCGCAGAAGTCTGCTTGTTTGCGACGTTTCATGATCGGTCAGTCGAGGTAGAGGAATTCGTTCAGGTTCAGGGCGAGAAGGGCGATGCGGTCGAGGGCGGCTTCGGGGGAGAGGCCGGACCTCGCCTGCAGCTCGCCGTGGAAGGCGACGAGATGGTCGAGCTCGTCCTCGCGGGCGGGACGCTGCAAAACAACGCGAAGGCCTGCGGCGATCTGCGCCCTGACCTCGCCACCCTGCTCCCGCATCCTCGAGGCGAGGATGCGGGCCTGCTCGTTGACGAAGCTGGAATTCAGCATCGTCAGGGCCTGGGTCGGCACGGTCGTGGCGAAGCGGACGGCGCAGCCGGTGTCGGTGTCGGCCTGGTCGAAGTCGGCGAGCATCTGGTGCCGCAGGCTGCGCTTCACGTGGACGTAGAGGGAACGGCGGAAATGGTCGGAGCGGTCCTTGGAGACGGGCCAGACCTGGTCGGGCTTCGACGAGGTCGCGAGCACCTCCGGCGGCAGCGGCGGATGGACCCAGGGGCCGCCGACGCGGAGATCGAGATTCCCCGACACCGCGAGGATGGAGTCGCGCAGCTCCTCGGCGGTGAGGCGGCGCATGTCGAAGCGCCAGAAGTGCTGGTTCTGCGGATCCTTCTCCAGATTCGCCGAATCGGGTTCGGAGGAAAGGCGGTAGATCCGGCTGTGGAGGATGAGGCGGTGCATCGCCTTCATGTCCCAGCCGCTCTCGACGAAGCGGGCCGCGAGCCAGTCGAGCAGCTCGGGATGGGTCGGCCGCTCGCCGAGCTGCCCGAAGTCCGACGTGCTCGGGACGATGCCCCGGCCGAAGTGGTGCTGCCAGAGGCGGTTGACCATGACGCGCGCGGTGAGCGGATTGCCGGGATCGACGATCCACCGGGCCAGGGCGAGGCGGCGGCCCGAACTGACACGCCCCTCGCGGCTCACCGCTTCCGTCGCCAGCGGCTTCGGGTCGGATCCCTCCGATGCGAGCACGGCGGGAACGGCGGGGACCATCGGATCGCCCGGCGCATGGGCGCTGCCGCGAGCGTGGACGGGCATGGGACCGGGATCGGGACCGGATTCGGTCACCGCGTTGATCGCCGTGCCCGCCTCGGCCTTGCGCCACCGCACCGACTCCTCGTCGAGGCGGCGGTAGTCGGCGACGAGATCCCGCCCCGTCTGCCGGTGGATCGCGGCGGAATGCTTCTTCAGATCGGGGCCGGAGAGAAGGCTCTCGAAGGAGCCGTCTCCCGCGACGCCGGTGCGCAGGGCGAGATCGATGTATTGCCCGCCCCGGGTCTGGCGGCAGTGGACCGCGACGACGTTTTTCCCCGTCTGGAGGGCGCCCACCGCGCTCCTGGGCAGGACGACGGTCCGGTAGGAGGTGAGGTAGCCCTTGGCCTCGTAGACGAGGGCGCCGTTCAGATAGACTTCGACGTCCTCGTCGTGGTGGATGTCCAGGACGAGGGATTCCGGCAGGGCCTGGAGTCCGAAGGAAGTGCGCATCCAGATCTCGGGCGTCTTCCATTCCGTCGCCACGACGGAACCGGGCGGGCTGCCGTAGCCGAAGCCGGAGCGGGCCTTGTACCACGACTTGTTGGTGAATCCGACCTCGTGCCAGTCGCCGGAGGGCTGGTCCGTGGTGTATTCCCACACCGAGCCGCCCTTCCGCGCGTCCTCGACGAGAGTGGCCGCTCGGGATGGCTCCAGCTTCCCCAGCGCGCCCGCTTTCTCCAAGGCCTCGCGGATCCGCGGCACGAGGGCCGCCTTCTCCGCCTCGATCCCGGCGAGGGCGGCCTCGCGCTCCGCCTCGAAGGCCGCCTTCTCCTCCGGCGTGGCCCAATTCACGGGGGTGCCCTCGGTGCGGTAGTGGGTGACGCCCTTGAAGAAGGCCATGAAGGCGTAGTAGTCCTTCTGCGAGACGGGATCGGCCTTGTGGTCGTGGCAGCGGGCGCAGTTCAGGGTCGTCGCGAGAAAGGTCTCGCTGGTGACCTGCACGTTGTCGGCGAGGACGTCGTAGACGTGCTGCTCGCGGTCGGCGGGCTCGTCGTCCCACTGCATGAGCCGGTGGTAGCCGGTCGCGACGAGCGAGTGCATCGTCGGCGCCGCGATCTCGTCGCCGGCGAGCTGCTCGACGACGAACCGATCGTAGGGCAGGTTGCCGGTGAAGGCATCGACAACATAGGCGCGGTAGCGCCAGAGA
>CAYMMC010000375.1:0-3878 GCA_964391125.1 uncultured Akkermansia sp. | reverse complement strand
CGGAGGGATGGGCGGGGATCTCCTCGGCGAAGCGGCTCGCCCGCTTGGCGAGGTAGACGATGAACCCGAAGAAGGCGGAGAGCACGGCGACGAGCACCACGAGCATGAGGAAGATGGCGCTGTTGGCCGCCATCAGCTCCTGTCCGGAGGCCCCGCTCATGCACATCGGGCAGGCGAGGAAGGTCGAGTCGAGAAGGGGGGGCAGGTTCATCGTGGTGGCTGTCAATGCACGAGGGTGCGGATCTTCTTCAGAAAGCGAATGCCGTAGACCAGCATGCCGACGGCGCAGACGAGGCTGAGCCAGCCCATCGCCCGGATCGCCGCGGGGAGGGCGTCGACCAGGAGGCACCACGCGCCGAGGCCCGCGAAGAAGAGCGTGCAGACCGTGACGAAGGCAATGTGGAAATGCTTCAGCGACATGGCAGGACTTGGGGGTCAGGGTTTCTCCGTGAGCCAGCCTCCGCTGGTCGCGTGGGTTTCGAACTGCTCGACGATGGGGTCGAAGTCGCCGAAGAGGCTCAGCACGACCAGGGCCACGCCGAGAATGCATACGAATAGCATCATCTTGTAGATCAGCCCCTTTTCGTGGTTCAAGTGCATGAAGATCAGCGCCACGAGGGTCGCCTTCACCGTGGCGACGGCGAGGCCGATGAGGACGTCGCCTGAGTCGGGCCCCGGAGGGCCGACGTCGAACCAGGGCACCAGACCGATGGTCACGGTGACGACGGTGAAGACGAAGAGGGCGATGCCGACTGCGGCGTAGGACTTCTTGTACTTGGAAAAATCGTGGGTGGCGTCCGCCATGGCGTTGAATGGAGGGGTGTCTGGTTCCGTTGGATCAGAGGAGATACATGAGGGGGAAGAGGAAGATCCAGATCAGGTCGACGAAGTGCCAGAAGAGGCCGCCGACCTCGACGCGGTTGGCGAGATGCTCGGGGTTCTTGAGGTAGAGCCTCTTCCCGAAGACGACGAAGTAGAGCAGGACGAGCGCGCCGCCCACGACGTGGATGCCGTGGAGGGCGGTCATGGTGAAGTAGATGGCGTAGTAGGTGCCGTAGCGGGGGCCGTGGTTGCCCATGAACTTGATCTGGTCGCGCGGCACGGAAATGGCCTTGGAGGGGCCGTGGTGCCCCTCGCTCTCGCCGCCTCCCGCGTTGGCCTTGGGCTCGCTGGAGTGGACGGCGTCGTGCGTCCCCTCCCCGCCGTGCCCCGCCTCGTGCCCGTCGGCGGGAACGTGGACGTACTGGACGTTGAGGTGCCGACCGCGGAGCTGCTTCTCCGGAATGATGCCGCCGTGCTTCTTGTAGTAGTCGGCGATCTCCTGCTCCTTCCTGGTCTTGGCGGCGAAGAACTGCTGCTTGGCGCGCTCGTCGCCGATCACGTCCCAGACCACGGAGTCGTGCTGCCGCGGGGGGATGACCAGCTGCAGGTCCACCTCGTGGACTTCGAAGAGGACGTCGTCGCTGACGAGCTTGCCCTCCACCTTGACGGTGTCGCGGTAGTGCAGGGCGGTCTCGTTGTGGGAGACGATCTTGCGGGGGTTTCCGGAAATCGGGAAGGGTTCGGCGGCGGAGAGGACGACGGTGCTGACGACGGAGACGGGCTTGGGGGCCGCGGCGCCGGAGGCCAGCTCGGCGCGGTAGCGCTTCCGCTCCTCGGCGAGCTCCGAGAAGATGGCGCGGCGGTTCTTCGCGAACCAAGCCTTGAAGGCTCTGGGCGAATCGATCGTCTCGCCGACGACGCCCTCGGGGCCCGAGACGACCTCCAGCTTCGGAAAGTCCTCCTCCGCGATGTCCTTGAGGACCCCGGGCACGGAACCCATGAGGACGAAGGAGATCTTCTCCCCGTTGAAGCGGATCCGATCGCTGTCCTCGAGGATGACGCCCTCCATCACCGAGTTGTCGACGAGCTTGATGCCGTGGTGGTGGTTCAGCTTGCTGTTGTATTCCACCATCTTGATGCACATGAAGACGGCGGCGCATCCGACGACGAAGTACATGTAGATCTGGTAGCGCTTCCAGTTCCGCTCCTTCAGGGCGACCCAGGCGAAGACCACCCCGACCGAGGAGGCGATCAGGACGAGGGTGTTGATCGCGCCGAGCCAGACGAACTGCTTGTGTACGCTCAGGCCCCAGGGCCAAGGGTTGTCGACGCCGTCCTGGATGCCGAGGCGAAGGAAGATGTAGGCCGAGAAGAGGCCGCCGAAAAGCATCACCTCGGAGGCGAGGAAGAGCCAGACGCCGAGCTTCGCGTTGTAGAGTCCGGTGTCGCGACGGGGCGTCACCTCGTGTGGAATCTCCATAGATACAGGTCGTTGAAGAGTGGGGAAAGAATGGCGGGATCAGTGCGCGGCGGCGCCTTCCTCCTTCGGTTCGGGATCGTGCTCCGAACCGGCGACGAGGGCCGGATCGCTTTCGAACTGCGGGGTGAAATCCCGGGGGGCGCCGGGCACGCTGTATTCGTAGGGGCCTCGGTAGGCGACGGGCTCCCCGGCGAAGTTGCCGTGGGGCGGCGGCGTCGGGGTCGCCCACTCCAGGGTGGTGGCCTCCCAGGGGTTGTCGCTGTTGACCCTCTTCCCGCGGACTGCGCTGAGGAAGAGGTTGACGATGAAGGGCACCTGGAAGATCGCGAGCATCCAGGCCGAGGCGGAGGTCACGATGTTGAGGTCGATCATGCGCAGGGGGGCGCCGGGATCGATGAAGTTGAGGCCCGACGCCAAGTTGGCGAGGAAGCTGCCGGGCTCGGCGAAGACCTCGGTGGAGAGCCTCTCGTAGGCCTTGCCGCCGTCGAAGGCGCGGCGGTGGAAGCCGGCCATCCCCTGGATGAACATGGGGCCGAAGATGCCGTTCATGAAGAGGAGCGAGGGCCAGAAGTGGAGGTGCCCGAGGCGCGTGCTCATCATCCGCCCGGTGATCTTGGGGAACCAGTGGTAGATCCCGGCGAAGAGGCCGAAGATCGTGCCGGGGGCGACGACGTAGTGGAAGTGGGCGATCACGTAGTAGGTGTCGTGCAAATGCAGGTCGGCGAGGCCGAAGGCGAGCGGCAGGCCGGTGAGCCCCCCGATCCCGAACATGGGGATGAAGGCGGTGGCGAAGAGCATCGGCACGGTGAAGCGGATCGAGCCCCCCCACATCGAGATGAGGAGCGTGGTGATGAGGATCACCGATGGGATCGAGACCAGCACCGTGGTCGTCTGGAAGAAGGCGGAGACGGCCGGCCCCATGCCGGTGAGGTACATGTGGTGCGCCCAGACGAGGAAGGAGAGGAAGCCGAGGACCATCACCGCGTAGACCATGGTCTTGTAGCCCCAGAGCGGCTTGCGCGTGTTGCAGGGAATGACCTCGGCGACGATCGCCACGGCGGGGAGGATGAGGACGTAGACCTCGGGATGGCCCAGGAACCAGAAGAGGTGCTGGTAGAGCAGCGGGCTGCCGCCCCCGGCGGCGTCGAAGGCCATTCCGGTGACGTTGAGCCCGGTGGGGATGAAGAAGCTGGTCCCGGCGACGCGGTCCATCAGCTGGAGGATCGCGGCGACCTCCAGCGGCGGGAAGGCGAGGAGAAGAAGGAAGCCGGTGACGAGCATCGCCCAGACGAAGAAGGGCAGGCGCATCCAGGTCATCCCCTTGCAGCGCAGGTTGATGATCGTGCAGATGAAGTTCACCGCGCCGAGGAGCGAGGAGGAGATGAGGAAGACCATGCTGACGAGCCACTGCGTCTGTCCCGTCCAGAAGATGTCGCCGTATTGGAGGTCGGCCGTGGTGGCCAGCGGCGAATAGTTCGTCCAGCCCGCCTTGGTCGCCCCGGACGGCAGGAAGAAGCTGATCATCCATCTGCTGACGCTTTACGGCGTGCTGGCGCGCGGCGTGCAGCCCGAGCAG
>CAYMMC010000374.1:0-3893 GCA_964391125.1 uncultured Akkermansia sp. | reverse complement strand
CGTTGTTGGCGGAGGCGGAGGTGGTGCTCGAGACTGGGTTCGACCCAGTGACCCCCTGCGTGTGAAGCAGGTGCTCTACCGCTGAGCTAACCGAGCGTCGTCGTTCTGTCTCGGCGGGCCGGGGCTTCCACACGCTTGCGGCGTGCCGGTCGTGGTGCGACCGAGGCCTGGTTTCCCGTCGGACAGGGCGTGAATCTAGGTCAGAAACGGTGCGGATCAAGGCGAAACTCGACTGCTGCGGCCATTGCTTTCCCACGTCGCCCCGCGAAACGGCCCGGCGCATCCGTGCCTGCGGACTTCCCGGATGGGTGATCGGCGCCTCACGGCCTTTCCGTCGGCTCCGGGGAAGGGGCGTCGGGCCTCGGGAAGAGGCGGCGGTGCATCCGGTGGATCCGCTCCAGCTCCTCGATGGGGGCGGGATGCTCGTCGACGCGCAGGTCGCGGTAGCGGTCGCCGAGGCCGCCGTAGCCCCAGCCTTCGCGGACGACGAGGAGGGCGGCGGACTGCATCCCGCGCCGGTCGCCTCCCGCCGCCTGCCCCGCCTTCAGGGAGGCGATGAGGCGCTCCGCCAAGGTGCCCTCGCTCCGTCCGAAGGCTTCGGCCATGGCCGTCACGACCTGCCGTCCCTCGAGGATGTTGCCCTGGACGGCGAAATGAGTTCCGACGACGCCTCCGGCCCAGTCGAGGCATTCGTTCCCCGTGTAGGTGGCGGCGCGGCCGTCCGCGGCGACGATCCCGGCCTGACGCCGCTCGCGCAGGGGATCGTCCGCAGCGAGGAGGCGGAGGCATTCGTCCGGCGCGACGCCCGCGGCGAGGGCGGCGAGCCCGGCGGGGCCGTAGCGGACGTTCGCGTAGGCCTGGGTCGCGACGGCGCCGACGCCGGCCCGGGCGAAGGGGACGATCCCGCCGACCGCGACGATCCGCGATTGGACGGCGACGCCGATCTCGCCGGTGGACGGGTCCGCCGCGACGATGGAGAAGGTGCCGACGGGCGGCTCCTCCGCCGCGACCGGAAGGCTCCAGGCAAAGACGAGCGAAAGCAGGAGTCGGCGGGCGGTTTTCACGGGTTTCAGGAGAGGGGGGCGAGAAGGGGCTTGCAGGAGGGCGAGGCGTCAATAGGATGCCCTCCGTCGCCACCATGGCAAAAGGAAAAGAGGAACATGCGGAGCGTCTCGCGGCGCTGAGCGCCTTCGGCAAGGATCTCGCCCGGCGGGCGAAGTCGAAGTGCGAGCTGTGCGAAAAGGCGGGCGAGAGCCTGGAGATCCACGAGGTCCCGCCCGCGCCGCGCCTTCCCGATTTCGACCGTTGCCTGCTGCTCTGCCGCGATTGCCGGGAGCAGGCCTCCGACCTGCGCCGGTTCCGCGCGGGGGAGCATTGGCGCCCCCTCGCGGCCCAGGCTTGGAGCGAGCAGCCCATGGTTCAGGTGCTGGCGGTGCGCCTGCTGCGTCGCCAGGCGGCCACCCAGGCCTGGGCGCGGGAGGCCCTCGACGGACTTTTCCTCGACGAGGAGGTCGAGGCGCTCGTAACGGAAGCGGAATGAGGCGTTATCCCTCCGGCATGAAGCGTGTCTTTCTCTCCGGAACGGTGCTCGCGGTCGCGGGCGTCGCCGCCCTCGCTCCGGCGGCCGAGTCCGTCGACTACGTCGGCAAAGTGCTCCCGATCATGAAGGAGCATTGCTGGGACTGCCACAGCAAGGAGACCGAGGTGAAGGGCAATCTCGCCCTCGACGCCGAGACGCTCTCCGACCAGATCGGGACCTACAACATCATCCGCCCCGGCGACCCCGAGGGGAGCGGTTTCGTCGAGCGGATGAAGCTGGACGAGGGCCACGCCGACTTCATGCCCCGGAAGGGCTCGCGGCTGCCGAAGCGCGAGATCGCGGCGATCGAGGAGTGGATTCGGCAGGGCGCCGTCGTCGATGCGGCCAGGCCGAGCGAGGAGGAGGCGAAGCGCCTCGCCGGGATGAAGGCCGCCGCTTCCTCCGCCGAGGACGCCACGGCTCCGGACGGCTTTCTCCGGTGGACCAATCGCGAAGGCAGGACGATCGAGGCCCGCATGACGGGACTGGAGGGGGAGGCGGTGAAGCTCCAGCTTCGAAACGGAAAGAGCTATTTGGTCCCGCTTTCCAGCCTCGACGAAGCCAGCGCCGCCCGGGCGACGGCGGGCGGCGCGAGGTGAGCGGCGACGTTCCCGCGGCTTCCGCTTGACGCTCGGCGGACCTTCCCCATTGTTCTGGGCATGGTCCGCTGGCTTTTCCTCCTCTTCCTGGTCGCTGCGACGAGCGGAACGGCTCCCGCTTTCGAGCCGCCGCCGCGGCCGAAGATCCTCGAGGAGCGCCCCTGCGGTCCCGACGTGATGCGTGGACCGCTGCGCTACCTCATCTTCCAGGGCTGCGCCGGGGCCGACTTCCGCGAGGCCTGCCGCCGCCACGACGCCTGCTACGACACCGTCGGGTCCGACCGGCGCGCCTGCGACCGGCGTTTTCTGGAGGAGATGCTTGCCGAATGCCCGAAGTCGAGACATCCCGCCCGGGCCCGTTTCCGGGCCCACCTCGCCTACGTCGGGGTGAAGTTCGGCGGGCAGGGAGCCTGGCGATCTGCCCAGAAGCTGGCGCGCAAGCTGACGGGGGAGTTGGGGGCCGACCGCGAGGTCTGTCCGTGCAAGCAGGCCCGGACCCTCGGCCTGTCGTGGCGGAAGGTCACTTCTCCTTCGCCAGCAGGGCGCTGAAGTAGGCGACGAGGAACGCGAGCCGTTCGCCGACCTCGTCGATCTCCAGGAGCCGCTGCCGTTCCACGGGATCGCCGACGAAATTCTGCCCGACGATGTCGGCGACGGCGCAGGGATCCTTCGCTTGGCGCAGGTGGGTGCGCAGGGTGGGGGATATGGGCTGGCCGTCGCCGCAAAGGCGTCCGCTGAGCTCGGCGAGGTCGAGGACCGCCGCCGCCGCAGTCGCGGCGGCGGCGGGATCGGCGAGGACGCAGGGACGGGGGGCGATCAAGGCGATCCCGAAGGGGGCGCGCTGCTCCCATCCGAGGATTTCGACCCGCTGCATCCCCGACAGCATGAGGTGGGAGGTGCCGTCGGGATGGAGGACGCAGGCGCGAACCAGTCCGACGGTGGTGATGCGGTGCACCGGATCGGAGAAATCCACCTCCTTGCCGGAGCGGGCGTGGCCGACGCAGAACATCCGGTCCCGCTCCAGCGCGTGGCGCAGCATGGCCCGGTAGCGGGGCTCGAAGACGAACAGCGGCATGCAGCCTCGCGGGAACAGCGTCGCCCCGCCCAGCATCATCACTGGCACGGCGTCGGGCAGGAGTGGTGCGACATGAGGCATCAACGGGTATACGAGGGAGGAGACGGCTTTAGCCGCCCCGGAGAGAGCGAAAGCGGCGTTTTGCGGCACATTTCCCATTGCATCGGCGAGGAAATGTGATTCCTTCCCAGCCCTGAAACCAAAGAGACGAAATCTGCCGGCATCAAGGCGATGCCAATCTCCAACTCAATGAGCGAATCCAACAATCCCACGGCTGATCTGCAACTGCACGACCGCGACACCGGTAGCGCGGATGTGCAAATCGCGCTGCTGACCAGCCGCATCAACCATCTCAGCGGCCACCTCTCGGCCAACAAGAAAGACGTCTCCTCGCGCCGCGGTCTCCTCCGCATGGTCGCGCGTCGTCGCAAGCTTCTCGACTACCTCTCCCGCACCGACGCCGAGCGGTATCAAAAGGTGCTGACCACCCTCGGTCTGCGCCGCTAGACAGCAAGCATTCGGAAGAGCGTCGGGAATCGCGGCGGTTTTGCCGTCGGGGAACCTGGTATCATTCATGGAGGATCCTCCGGGGCGTCCGCGCACGGCATAGCTGCGGGACATTTGCCTTGGTCAAGCCGCG
>CAYMMC010000373.1:0-3900 GCA_964391125.1 uncultured Akkermansia sp. | reverse complement strand
CAGAATCTCGGCGGCGAACTCCTCGCCCTCGTCTGGTGAGGCGCCGCAAGCATCGGAATTTTTAACATCGCAAAATCATGTCGCGCATCGGTAGAAAGCAGATCACCCTCCCGGAGAAGGTGGAGATCAACGTCCAGGAGGGCGGAGAGGTCTCGGTCAAGGGGCCGAAGGGTCAGCTTCGCTGGACCCTCCCCGGCGGACTCGGCATCGAGCAGGACGACGGCACCCTGACGGTGACGCGCAGCTCGGAGGACCGCGAGGTCCGCGCCATGCACGGCACCGCCCGCA
Organism: uncultured Akkermansia sp.; assembly: GCA_964391125.1. Lineage (GTDB taxonomy): Bacteria > Verrucomicrobiota > Verrucomicrobiia > Verrucomicrobiales > DEV007 > Arctic95D-9. The sequence continues at coordinate 3,612 of CAYMMC010000373.1, read as the reverse complement.
GTCTCGTCGCGAACATGATCGAGGGGGTGGTGCAGGGCTTCACCAAGGAGCTCGAGATCATCGGGGTCGGCTTCCGCGCCGCCGTGAAGGGCAAGGCGCTCGACCTGACCCTCGGCTTCTCCCATCCCGTCCTCCACCCCATCCCCGAGGGCATCGCCGTGACCGTGGAGAACAACACCAACATCAAGATCGAGGGAATCGACAAGCAGCTCGTCGGACAGTTCGCCGCCGACGTCCGGTCCTACTATCCGCCCGAGCCCTACAAGGGCAAGGGAGTCCGCTACAAGGGCGAGCAGGTCCGCCGCAAGCAAGGCAAGAGCGTCAAGCGATAACCCCCCACCGGAACCAGTCCATGAGCCTATACATTCGCAAGCAGGCCCGCGCCAAGGTGCGCCGGCGCATCCGGAAGAAGATCGCCGGCACGACGGAGCGTCCCCGCCTCGCCATCCATTTCTCGAACCAGAACGTCTACGCCCAGGTCATCGACGACACCACGGGCCGCACCATCGCCTCCGCCTCGACCTTGGAGAAGGGCTTCTCCGCGAAGGGGGTGAACCAAGCCACGGCCGCCAAGATCGGAGAGGCCGTCGCGAAGAAGGCGAAGGCGGCCAAGGTCGACACGGTCGTGTTCGATCGGGGCGGTTTCTCCTACCACGGCAAGGTGAAGGCCCTCGCCGACGCGGCCCGCGAAGCCGGCCTCAACTTCTGACCACCGATCTATGAGCGACGAACCTTTGAACGAAAACGCCACCGCCGAGACCGACGCCGGCGAGCTCGAGGCTCCTGTGACGGCCGAATCCCAAGCCGACGGCGCCGCCGAGACGCCCGAAGCCGCGAAGACCGCCGAGACGCCCGAAGCCAAGACTGCGGAGGCGCCCGAAGCCAGCGAGACGCGCTTCGACAAGCTGAAGCGGGCCGAGGAGATCCTCCGTGCCAGCGCCCCCGCTTCCGCCCGCGAGGTGTCCGAGAACACCTTCGAGAAGGTGGTCCACATCAACCGCTGCTCCAAGGTCGTCAAGGGCGGCCGCCGCTTCAGCTTCAGCGCCCTCGTCGTGAGCGGCGACCGCGAAGGCCGCGTGGGCTTCGGTTTCGGCAAGGCCCAGGAGGTCGCCGAGTGCATCCGGAAGTCGAGCGAGGCCTCGAAGAAGCAGATGATGCCGGTGAACATCACCCAGAACACCATCCCGCATCCCGTGATCGGGGAGCATGGCGGCGCCCGCGTCCTTCTGTTCCCCGCCTCCCCGGGGACGGGACTGATCGCCGGCGGCGGCGTCCGCGCGGTCGTCGAGGCGGCGGGGATCAAGGACCTGCTCGCGAAGTCGATGGGTTCGAACAACCCGGCCAACGTCGTGAAGGCGACCTTGAACGCCCTGGAGCAGCTCCGCACCAAGGAGCAGATCTACTCCGCCCGCGGCAAGCGCGTCGCCGAGAAGAAAGCTCTCTAATCTCCCCCTCCCATTTTCCCGAAGGAATCCCATCGCATGAAACTCCACGAACTGAAACCCACTCCAGGATCGAAGCATCGCCGCCGCCGCCTCGGTCGCGGGGAGAGCTCCGGTCTCGGCAAGACTTCCGGCAAGGGCCACAAAGGCCAGAAGGCCCGCGCCGGAGCCTCGATCCGTCCGGGATTCGAGGGCGGGCAGATGCCGCTAGCCCGGCGCCTTCCCAAGAAGGGGTTCAACAACGCCCAGTTCAAGACCCGCTACGCGGTCGTCAACCTCGCCACGCTGGAGGCGAAGTTCGCCGACGGCGACGAGGTGAACGAGGCGAGCCTCCGGGCCGCCGGCTTGGTCAAGGGCGTCTGGGACGGCATCAAGATCCTTGCCAACGGCGACCTCAGCCGGAAGCTCTCCGTTTCCGTCGACAAGGTCTCGGCGGCGGCGAAGGAGAAAATCGAGAAGGCCGGGGGCAGCGTGACCGCCTCCTGACGGAGCCTCGCCCGCCCCTCCGGTTTCTTTTTTTCCTTCCGCCTCCCGATGATCTCCGCCTTCACCAACAGCCTCAAGATTCCGGAGCTGCGCTCCCGGATCCTGTTCACCCTGCTCGTCGTCGTGATCGTGCGCCTCGGCGCCGTGATCACCTTGCCCGGCGTCGACGACAACGTTCTCCAGGACTGGTACGGCCAAGTCCAGAAGCAGTCGGAGGACAGCCAAGGCCTGACTGCGGTCCTGGCCCTGATGAACGTCTTCAGCGGAGGCGGACTGCAGAACTCGGCGCTCTTCGCCCTGGGCATCATGCCCTACATCAGCGCGGCGATCATGATGCAGCTGATGACGGCGGTGGTGCCGTCCTTGGGCAAGCTCTCCCGCGAGGAGGGCGGCAGGCAGAAGATCAGCCTCTACACCCGGATCCTCACCATCGTGCTCTGCCTCTTCCAGGGGTACATGCTGGCCCAGTCCCTCGTCACTCCCGAGGCCAACCCCTTCCTCCGCGACATCGCGAGCGGCTCGGCCCAGGAGCTCGTTCCCGACGCGGGGCCGCTCTTTATCATCCAGACGGTCACCATCATCACGGCGGGCGGCATGTTCATCCTCTGGCTGGGCGACCAGATCACGGAGCGGGGCATCGGCAACGGCGTCTCCATCATCATCACCGTCAACATCATCTACGCCCTGCCGGGCGCCCTCTTCCAGGTCTACAACACCTACGTCGCCAGCGCCGGCGACAACCTCCTCCGACCCTTCCAGCTCGTCGCGCTGCTCGCCTTCCTCTTCTTCGTCATCGCGGCGGTGATCGCCATCACCCAGGCTCAGCGCCGCGTCCCCATCAACTACGCCAAGCAGGTGCGCGGCGGCAAGATGTACGGCGGGCAGACCCAGCACATGCCGCTGAAGGTCAACTACGCCGGGGTCATGCCCATCATCTTCGCGCAGGCCATCCTGATGTTCCCCTCCCAGATCATCGGCTGGATGTTCCCGCAGGAGGCCTGGGCGCAGAACCTGATGAACATCCTCGGCGGCGGCGGCGGCAGCGGCGCCTGGATCTACTATCTCCTCACCGGGCTGATGATCTTCTTCTTCAGCTATTTCTGGGTCGCGACGATGTTCCAGCCGAACCAGATCGCCGACGATCTCAAGAAGAACGGCGGCTACATCCCCGGCGTCCGCCCCGGCAAGCCGACCGCCGAGTTCCTCGACCGCACCATGAGCCGCCTCACCTTCGCGGGGGCGATCTTCCTCACCATCGTGGCGATCCTGCCGCCCATCCTCACGGCCCTGATGGGGGTGCCGCCGCTCGCGGCGCAGTTCTTCGGCGGCACCGGTCTCCTCATCATGGTGGGCGTGCTCCTCGACGTGATGCGCCAGGTGGAGACCCACCTGATCCAGCGCCACTACGACGGCTTCCTCCGCAAAGGACGCATCCGCGGACGCTTCGACCGTCCCGGCGGAGCAGGCGCCGCCGCGAGCGGCAACCAGCTTCTCTACCTGCTGATCATCGCCGCCATCCTCGTCATCGGGGGGCTCGTCTACTACCAGGTCGCGGCCCAGTGACCGGCACGGCCCTCCGCATTCTGTCGGCCCTCATGGCGAAGCGAAAGTCGAGAATCCAGCTCCGCAGGGGCAGCGAGCTGGACGGGCTGGGCATTCTGGAGATGGTGAAAAAGAAATACCC
>CAYMMC010000372.1:0-3907 GCA_964391125.1 uncultured Akkermansia sp. | reverse complement strand
CCACCGAAATCTCGATCTCGGCGAAGCCCTGCCGCTTCAGGAAGCGCGAGATCTCCAGCTCGGAGAAGCCCAGCCAGAGGTCGGCGTAGAGCTCCCGCGCGTCCTCGAACTGATGCTTCAGCAGATCGAGCACGACGATGCGCCCGCCCGGCTTGAGGATGCGGTGGGCGGCGGCGATGGCGGTCTCGGGATGGACGGCGTGATGGAGCGACTGGCTGAGGAAGGCGAGATCGACCGAGGCGTCGGCGATGGGCGGATCCTCGATCCCGCCGAGGCGGTATTCCAAGTTTTTGCAACCGTTCTCCTTCGCCACCGTCGTGCCGTATTCGACCATCTTCTCCGAGTTGTCGATCGCGATGACCTTCTCGGCCCGCTGGGCGAGGAGCAGGGAAAAGGTTCCCTCCCCGGCGCCGAGATCGGCGACGACGAGGGGCGGCATCAGCTTCAGCAGGGTCTCGGCGAGGGCCTTCCAGGAGCGGCCGGGACAGTAGGTGCGGCCGAATTTGCCCGCGAGGGCGTCGAAGTAGGCGCGGGCCTTGTCGCGCCGCTTTGCCAGGATCAGCTCCAGGGCGGCCGCGTCGTCGGTCACCTCCGGCACCTCGGCGGCGGCGAGCGCCAAGGTCTCGGCGAGACAGGGGTCGAGGGGGGCCGCCTCGTTGCCGAAGGCGTAGATGATGTTCTTCCCCGAGCGGCGATCGGTCACGAGCTTCGCCTGTCGGAGCTGGGAAAGCTGCGACGAGATGCGCGACTGGCCCATGCCGAGGACCTCCTGCAGCTCGACGACGGAGAGCTCCTCGCGCCGCAGCAGGCTCAGGATCCGCAGCCGGGTCGGGTCCGCGATGAGGCGCAGCGATTTCAAGATTGACGGCATAGGCGGGTGGATTATGGTATCAAGCAATCAAGATTTGTAAATACAACATGGCCACTTCCTACATTTTCTCGTCCGAGTCCGTCACCGAAGGCCACCCCGACAAGGTGTGCGACACCATTTCCGACTCCATCGTGGACGCCTGCTTCGAGCAGGATCTCGGTTCCCGCGTCGCCTGCGAGACTCTCGTGAAGGACAACCTCGTCGTCCTCGGCGGCGAGATCACCACGGCGGCGAAGTTCGACTACCGCGAGGTGGTGAAGGCGGCCATCGAGGAGATCGGCTACGTCAACGACGACTGCAAGTTCAACGCCAAGAACTTCTTCTTCGTCAACGCCCTCGGCCAGCAGTCGCCCGACATCGCCCAGGGCGTCGATGCCGCCGCCGCCGACCACAAGGAGACCGCCGAGCAGGGCGCCGGCGACCAGGGCATCATGTTCGGCTACGCCGTGAACGAGACCGCTCCGCTCATGCCCGCGCCCGTCCACTACTCGCATCTGCTGGGCAAGGCCCTCACCGACCTCCGCAAGAGCGGCAAGCACCCCTGGCTGCGCCCCGACTCCAAGACCCAGGTCTCCATGGAATACGTCGACGGCAAGCCCGTCCGCGTCGCCGCCGTGGTCGTCTCGACCCAGCACGCCGCCAGCATCGGCACTCCCGAAATCCGGGAGATCCTCAGGAAGGAGCTGATCGAGGCCGTCATCCCCGGCGAGCTGCTCACCGACAAGACCGAATACCACATCAACCCCACCGGCCTCTTCATCGTCGGCGGGCCCGAGGGCGACTGCGGCCTCACCGGACGCAAGATCATCGTCGACACCTACGGCGGCATGGGCCGCCACGGGGGCGGCGCCTTCTCCGGCAAGGATCCCAGCAAGGTCGACCGCTCCGCCGCCTACATGTGCCGCTACGTCGCCAAGAACGTCGTCGCCGCCGGTCTCGCCGACCGCTGCGAGCTCCAGCTCGCCTACGCCATCGGCCATCCCCAGCCCGTCAGCGTCCACGTCGACACCTTCGGCACCAACCAGGTCGACGAGGCCAAGATCGAAAAGGCCATCAAGGAACTCTTCTCCTTCAAGCCCGCCGACTTCATCAAGGAACTGAACCTGCTTCGCCCCATCTACCGCAAGACGACCAACTACGGCCACTTCGGTCGCGAGGACGACACCGACTCCCTCACCTGGGAAAAAACGGACAAGGCACAAGCACTCAAGAGCGCTTGTGCTTGAGTTTGCCAGGGTTCAGTTTCCAGTGTTCAGCGGGAACCGCGATGGCCTTGCAAACCTTTGAAGACCTTGAGGTTTGGAAGAGGGGCTGTCGTCTCGCTGTGGAGGTCTGCGTCGAGTTCGACGAGTGCAAAAACTTCACTCTGAAAGATCAGGCGCAGCGCTCCGCGATCTCGATTCCTTCGAATATTGCGGAAGGATCCGAAAGAGGAACCGATGGCGACTTCGTTCGTTTCCTCCGCTATTCCAAAGGCTCCTGCGCCGAACTGAGAACCCAGCTCTACATCGCCCGAAAAGCATCCAAACGACTCAACTGCCCCGACTTGGACATTCCCGACGAACTCATCGCCGAGACCCGCGAAATCGCCGCCATGCTCCAGGGACTCGTCAACTCCATCGAAAAAGGAAAGCCCGCCCCACCACAGCCCAAGGCTGAAAACTGAACACTGAAAACTAGAACACTTTATGAGTAAACAAGACTACAAAGTGGCCGACATCGGCCTCGCCGGCTTCGGCCGCCTCGAAATCGAAGTGGCCCAGCACGAAATGCCCGGCCTCATGGCCACCCGGGCCAAATACGCCGCCGAGAAGCCCCTCGCGGGCGTCCGCGTCATGGGCTCGCTGCACATGACCATCCAGACGGCGGTCCTCATCGAGACCCTCGCCGACCTCGGCGCCGACGTGCGCTGGTGCTCCTGCAACATCTTCTCGACCCAGGACCACGCCGCCGCCGCCATCGCCGCGCGCGGCATCCCCGTCTTCGCCTGGAAGGGCGAGACCCTCGAGGAATACTGGGACTGCACCGAGGCCGCCCTGACCTGGCCCGACGGCAAGGGGCCGCAGCTCATCGTCGACGACGGCGGCGACGCCACCCTGCTCATCCACAAGGGCGCCGAACTCGAGGAGGGCGACCGCTCCTTCGTCGACAGCCCCTCCGAGAGCGAGGAGGAGGAAGTGATCAAGAATCTCCTCCGCCGCATCAATAGCGAGGACCCCCACAAGTTCACCAACTATCTCAAGGACTGGAAGGGCGTCTCCGAGGAGACCACCACCGGCGTGCATCGCCTCTACCAGATGTCCGAGGCCGGCAAGCTCCGCGTCCCCGCCATCAACGTGAACGACTCCGTCACCAAGTCGAAGTTCGACAACCTCTACGGCTGCCGCGAGTCCCTCGTCGACGGCATCAAGCGCGCCACCGACGTGATGATCGCCGGCAAGGTCGCCGTGGTCTGCGGCTACGGCGACGTCGGCAAGGGCTGCGCCCAGACCCTGCGCGGCTTCGGCGCCCAGGTCGTCGTGACCGAGATCGATCCCATCTGCGCCCTCCAGGCCGCGATGGAGGGCTACCGCGTCCTCACCGTCGAGGACACCCTCGGCTGGGCCGACCTCTACGTCACCACCACCGGCAACAAGGACATCCTCCGCCTCGACCACCTCCTCGCGATGAAGGACCAGGCCATCGTCTGCAACATCGGCCACTTCGACAACGAGATCCAAGTCGCCAAGCTCAACGCCGCCGAGGGCGTGAGCAAGGTGAACATCAAGCCCCAAGTGGACCGCTACGACCTGCCCGGCGGCAAGCAGCTCTTCATGCTCGCCGAGGGCCGCCTCGTCAACCTCGGCTGCGCCACCGGCCACCCGAGCTTCGTCATGAGCAACAGCTTCACCAACCAGACCCTCGCCCAGATCGACCTCTGGAAGAACAAGGACGTCTACGCCCCCGGCGTCTACATCCTGCCCAAGAAGCTCGACGAGGAAGTCGCCCGCCTCCACCTCGACAAGATCGGCGCGAAGCTGACCAAGCTGACCGACG
>CAYMMC010000371.1:0-3938 GCA_964391125.1 uncultured Akkermansia sp. | reverse complement strand
GTCAACGGCAACAAGCAGGACAACTTCTGGATGATGGGCGAGACCGGCCCCTGCGGCCCCTGCTCCGAAGTCCACATCGACCTCACCCCGGCGGGCGACACCGGGGGCAGCCTCGTCAACGCCGACGACGCGCGCTGCATCGAGATCTGGAACCTCGTCTTCATCCAGTTCAACGCGAACGAAGACGGCAGCTTCCGCCCGCTGCCCGCCTGCCACGTCGACACCGGCATGGGCTTCGAGCGCGCCTGCGCCGTGATCCAGGGGACGAAGGGCTTCACCGACTTCTCGAGGCTCGCCTCGAACTACGACACCGACGTCTTCGCCCCCCTCTTCGCGAAGCTCTCGGAGATGAGCGGCAAGGCCTACACCGCCACCGTGCCCGAGGACGGGCGGCGCCACAGCCTCTCCGAGCAGGAGCTCGTCGACGTCGCCTTCCGCGTCGTCGGCGACCACCTCCGCGCCGTCAGCTTCGCCATCGCCGACGGGATCGAGCCCGGCAACGGCGGGAGGAACTACGTCATCCGCAACATCCTGCGCCGCGCCGTTCGCTTCGGGCGCGTCCTCGGCTTCGACGTCGAGAACCCCTTCCTCCACCGCCTCGTCCCCGTGCTGGTGGCGGAGTTCGGCGGCGTCTTTCCCGAGATCGCGGCGCGGCAGGAGAAGATCGCCGCCGTCCTCAAGGCCGAGGAGGAGCAGTTCAACCGCACCCTCGACCGCGGCCTGAAGCTCTTCGACGAAGCCGCCGCGAAGTTGCCTGCCGACGGCATCTTTCCCGCCGCCACCGTGGTGAAACTGTGGGAGACCTTCGGCTTCCCCACCGACCTGACCCAGCTGCTCCTCGACGAGCGCCGCCTCGCCACCGACCCCGCCGAGGTCGCCCGCCTCGTCGAGGCGCACAAGAGCACCGGAGCCGAAGGCCAGAGGACCGCCGTGGTCGAGGCCGTCACCATCGAGACGGACGTGAAGACCCAGTTCGTCGGCTACGAGACCGACGAAACCGAAGCCACCGTGCACGACTGGATCGAGAACGGCGCGGGCAGCTTCGCCATCGTGGACCGCAGCCCCTTCTACATCGAGAAAGGCGGGCAGCTCGGCGACACCGGCACGCTCGTCGCCGGAGGCGAGAGCATCCCCGTCCTCGCCGCCCTCGGCGTGGGCGAGGCGACCGTGCTGCAACTCGCGAAGCTCCCCGGCAAAGCCACCCCCACCGTCACTTTGAAAGTCGAGACGCCCCGCCGTCGCGGCATCGAGGCGCACCACACCGCGACCCACTTGTTCCATTGGGCGCTGCACGAGATCGTCAGCCCCGACGCCACCCAGCAGGGCTCGCTCGTCGCGCCGGACCGGCTCCGCTTCGATTTCAACTCCGCCGCCGTGCCTCCCGCACAGCTTGCCCAGATCGAGGATGCGGTGAACCGCCGCATCCAGTCCGACGATCCCGTGACCGTCTCCGAGGTGCCGCACGCCCAGGTGAAGGACAACCCGAAGGTTCTGCAGTTCTTCGGCGACAAATACGGCGAGAGGGTCCGCGTCGTCCAGATCGGCGGGTCGGCCGGCGCCTTCGACGGCTACTCCATGGAGCTCTGCGGCGGCACCCACGTCCCCTCCACCGGGGCCATCGGCTATTTCAAGATCAAGAGCGAGGGAGCCGTCGCCGCCGGGATCCGCCGGATCGAGGCCGTCTGCGGAGACGCCGCCCGGGCGCTCGTGGCCGAGGAGGCCTCGCGGCTTGCAGGCGAATTCGCCGAGGCCGTCGCAAAGCTGGCCGCGGCCAACGAAACGCTGAAGTCCCTCGGGAGGCCCCATGTCGAGATCGACGGGGCCGACACGCTCTCCGCCTTGATCGACCAAGCCCTCGCCGCCGGAGACCTCGCCGCCGCCGACGCGCACCTCGCCACCTTCGCCGCGCACCGCGACGCCGTCCGCGCCGCCGCGATCCAGGCGGAGAAGGCCGTCAAGAAGGCCTCCGCCGGCGCCGCCGCCGGACTCGCCGCGCAATGGTTCGAGGAAAACCTCGCGGCGCAGGACCTCGGGATCTGGATCGGCCGGCTGCCCGGCGACTCGCCCGAGCTGCTGCAGGAGGCGATGAACGTCGCGAAGGCCCGCCAGTGGCGAGGCGTCGCCGTCCTCGCCCTCGTCTCCGAAGGGACCGTGCATCTTGGTGCCGTCGTCCATCCCGACTTCGCCGCGAAGGCCAAGGCCGGCGATCTCGTCCGCGAATCCCTCGCCGTCGCCGGAGGCAAAGGCGGCGGACGCCCCGAGATGGCGCGAGGCGCCGCGCCCGGCGGAGAGGCCGGGGCCGAGGCGATCCTCGAGAAGGCGAGGGCGCTGCTGGGCTAGCCGCTCCTCCGGGGCGATCCCATCGCGATCCGGTCGAGGGAGGCGAACCCGGAAGCGACCGCGCCGGAGAGGGGCTGGAGAGAGGTCGAGGCGTCCATCTCGGGCGACTGGCGGACCACGAAACGGGTTTCCCTTGCGAGGGCGGCAAGATCGGGGAGATTGGGGAGCGGGGAGCCGGCGGGCGAGGCGCTTTGCGTGGAAACGCCTGCCCGGCCCTCTCGAAAAGCCAAGGGGAAACCACCCGGGATATTGCATTTAACTCGTTGAACACAAACAGGTTGATTGCTCAAGTCGATGCGAGTGCGCAACTGCCTTCTTGCGGGAGAATCCCTCCACCACCCCCGGCCCCATGACCGAAGCCCCGCCGCAGTTCAGCGAACTCCTCCCGCCCGAGATCGTCCACATGATCGGGCGGCTGGAATTCCTCGCCCGCAGCGCCAAGGAGGGCACCGTCAACGGGCGCCACACCAGCCCGCACAAGGGCTTCTCCGTCGAGTTCGCCGAGCACCGCCAATACGTCACCGGCGACGACCTCCGCAACCTCGACTGGCGGGTCTATGGCAAGAGCGACCGCTACTACATCAAGCAATACATCGAGGAGACCAACCTCCGTGCCACCCTGGTCGTCGATGCCTCCGGCTCGATGGCCTACGCCGGCGACCACGCCGCCGCCCTCGGCGGACGGGAGCGCCTCTCCAAATTCGAATACGCCCGCTACCTCGCCTCCGCCCTCGCCTACCTCCTCATCCGCCAGCAGGACGCCGTCGGCCTCGTCACCTTCGACGAGGGAGTGCGCACCTACCTGCGCCCCACCGCGAAGCCCAGCCAGGTCCGCACCGTGCTGGAGGAGCTCGCCCGCACCGTCCCCGGACGCGACACCCGCTGCGCCGCGACCTTCCACGAAATCGCCGAGCGCATCCCCTCGCGGGGGCTTGTCGTCATCGTCAGCGACCTCTTCGACGACGCCGAGGCGATCAAGAAGGCCCTGCACCACTTCCGTTTCAAGCGGCACGAACTCGTCGTCTTCCACCTCATGGCCGAGGAGGAGCTGACCTTTCCCTTCGACAAATTCGACGACTTCCGCTGCCTCGAGATCGAAGGCCGCCGCCTCAACCTCGATCCTTCCACGATCCGGGCCTCCTATCTGGAGCGGGTCAAGGCGCATCTGAAATCCATCGAACTCGCCTGCGGCCAGATGCAGGCGGATTACGTGCCCGTGAATACGAGGACGCCCGTTCCCGAGGCACTTTTCACCTACTTCTCGCAGAGGCGGGTCTGATTCCGCCATCTCACCGTTAGGCAGAAACATGACCCTCGAATCCTGGAGAGAACCGCGTGAGTTTGCGAAGGCCATGCACCAGCAAGCCCTTCAAAGCTCTTCAAAATGGTTTCGTCCAATCGCCGCCTTAGTTATAAGCATATCCGGAATTGGAATGTGGTGGATTGGACACTTCAATCCTCAAAATACACCGCCACCGTTATGGGGCGCTTGGATATTAGGTGTTTTTCTCGGATTGTTTCTAGTTTATGCACATCCGCTGCTTCTTATGCTATTTCCGGCACAAATCACAATTACGGAGAAAAAGATCGTCAAGGTG
>CAYMMC010000370.1:0-3958 GCA_964391125.1 uncultured Akkermansia sp. | reverse complement strand
GCGAGTCGCAGCGGAGTGATCGGCGCTGCGGGCGACCTGGTGAAAGTCATATCGCGGGAGGGAGGACTTGGCATGAGCGGCGGCAACGGGAACCGCACCTTCGCCATGATCGGAAACGGGGGGCGCAGCAACAGCGGCACGATCCTCGGATCCGTCGATGTGGACGCCTACGATGCCATCGCGATGACGGCGGGCGGAGGTGCGGACAGCTTTACGCAGATCGGCCATGGCGGCATGTCTTTCTCTGGATCCATCGGCTCGGCGACGGATCTGGTGAAAGTCGTTTCCCAGACCGCGGGTCTCACCATGAGCAATGGCAACGGAAGCAACGCTTTCTCCATGATCGGAATGGGAGGCCGGAGCGTTTCGGGCAGCAAGACGGGGGCTGTCACCGTCTCGACCGTGAGCGGTGTTCTCATGGATGGGACGGTCGGTGTTGGTTTGCAAGCTTTCCTCCAGATCGGCCACGGTGGATACAGCTCGGGCGGAAGTGCCTTCGACGGGGCCGTATCGGTGATAGGGAGCGGGGCCGATTCCGCCGTGATCTTGAAGGGCGGGCATCAGTATCCGCAGCACGCCTACGCCTTGATCGGCCACGGAGGTTCCGCTTCCGCGGCTGGCAAGACGGGCGGCATCACCGTCGCGGCGGGATCGGGCGGAGTCTCGCTCGTCGGCGGTGGTACCAGTGCCCTTGCGCCTTCGCCTCTACCTGATCCACAAGGTAATTACGGCTTCGCTCAGATCGGCCACGGTGGTACTTCATCCGACGGTGTGACTGACGCTACCATTAGCGTCACTACGACCAATGGAGGGGACGTCGTCCTCCATGGCGGCGGTCGCCAATACACTCATGCCCAGATCGGCCACGGCGGCAGGCTTTCGGCCTCCAGTTTGAAGAGCGGAGAGGTCGCTGTGGTTTCCGACGGCAAGGTGGAGCTAAGGGGATCGGTTTACGCCGATACGGGTGCCGCCAGCACCGCCGCAGGCGAGACCTTTGCCCAGATCGGCCACGGAGGCATGTTCAGCGCTGGGACCTTCGGTGGAGCCATCCAAGTGAGTGCCCGGACCGGGGTTCTTCTTGAAAGTGGCGCTTCCAGCTACTCCCGAGCCCAAGTCGGGCACGGGGGCTACGGAACCGGAGCCAGCAGCGGGGCTCCCGCGGAAATCGTGGATGCCTCCGTGACCGTGACCACCGAGACCGGAGGAGTCATCGTCGACGCCTCCAAGACGACAACCCTCTACGCCGCCGCGATGATCGGAAACGGTGGGACCGGAAACTACAACGCCGCCCGTGTGGGCACCTTCCGTGGCGACATTACGGTCGATGGCGGCACCGGGAACGTCGAACTGCGTTCCGGGAGCCGATCCGGTAGCTTCGCGATGATAGGCAACGGCGGGAACGCGCTCAGTGGAGACCACTCCGGTGACATCCGCGTCTCGGCCGACGGAGACCTCCTCATGGGGCTGCGGACCAGCGCCTACAACAACACCTTCTCCCGGATCGGTCACGGCGGGGTCGGTTCGGATTACACGGGAACGGATCTGCTCATGAGCGGGAACATGAGCGGCGACATCTGCGTTCACGTCGGCGGCAGGGTCGTGCTCGACGCCACCGGCGGGCGGAACACGGACAACTACGTCCAGATCGGGCACGGCGGCAGCCGGATCACGGGCGACTTCACCGGAGATGTGACGGTGCTGGCCCGGGGCGCTGATGGTATCGAGTTGATCGGCGGAGGCGGAACGGGGGCCTACAGCCAGATCGGGCACGGAGGCCGCAACACCGCAGGCACGATGGACGGCGACGTCTACGTCGTCGCCGAGACCGGGGACATCGTTCTGACCGGCGGTGCGACGGACTCCTACGCGATGCTCGGCCACGGGGACGGATCGAAGACCTCGACCGGCCAGCGCGGCGGCGGGATGCATCTTTTCGCCCAGGGCGACCTGACCGGCACCGGGGGGAGCGGCGCACCCAACGAGGGCAACGTCTACATTTTCCACCAGAACGACAACGGTCTCCAGTCCGCCGACTACCTTGGTGGCGACGGCTACCAGAAGGTGGTCAACGGAAGCATCGGCCTGTCCGGCTATGTGACGGCGGACGAGGGAACGATGATCTCCGGCAATATCGGTCTCGGGCTCGTCCAGATCGTCGACAGCAGCGCCACCGACTACGTGATCGATGCGCCGGATTTGGTCCTCGACACCTCCGCCGACTTCTTCCTCCTCACGGGGGGCAACATCACCATGCTCTCCTCCTACCAGAACCAGGGAAGCGGATCGGTCACTCTGGTGGCCGGCTGGAACGGGGTGGGCGGGATCGCCGGCCCCGGCGGCGTGGACTATCCCAGCGACGGCGCGGGCGGCTTCAACTACTGCAAGCCCGTCATCTCGCAAGGGACCTTGAGCGGGATCGACTTCAACGACTGCGACGTCTTCGGCAACGACGGCAAGACCCTCACCGTCGGCAGCGCGGGGCAGACCGGCGGCGTCGCGATCGGATCCAGGCATGGGACGAACACCTTCGCCGCCCACGGGATCGAGCTGATCGCGGGGAACAGCGCCGAAGCCTTCACTCAGTTGGGCTACCGCCCCACCGGCGTCGCCAGTGGGGCCGACGGCGACATCGTGCTGCGCGTGAAGGAGGGGGGGCTGCAAATGACGGCGGGGGCGGGCGTGAGCGACTCCTACGTGCAGATCGGCCACGGCGGCACGGGGGGGGCGAACTCCAATCTCGAGGGCGAAATCAGCATCAGCTTCTGTGCGCCCGGCGACGTGATCCTGAACGCCGGCGCCGGGGCGGCGGGCCGGGGGAGCTATGCCCAGATCGGCCATGGGGGCAACGGCTGGTCCATGGCCAAGACCGGAGCGATCACCATCGACGGGGCGAAGGATGTGATCTTGAACGCCGGTAGCGAGGACGCCTACGCCCAGATCGGCCACGGAGGGGCGAAAAACGCGGCGGGAGCCTACGGGCTGGGTGACGCGAACGGCGCCGTCTCGGTGATCAACACCTCTGGCAGGGTCGGCCTCTACGGCGGCACCGGCCTCAACGCGAGCGCCCAGATCGGGCATGGCGGCATCGCGATGCGCGGGGATATGGATGGCGCCGTCACGGTGGACGCGGGCATCGGCGGCGTCGAGCTGAAAGGCCACAGCGCCACCCGGACCTACGCCATGATCGGCCATGGCGGCTACAACGTCGACAGACAGATCGGCGGCGACGTGACGGTGACCGCCAAGGGCGCCGCCGCCACCGACGGCATCTCGATGAGCGGCGGCAGCGGCAGCTACTCCGGCGCGTTCATCGGCAACGGAATCTACTTGAACAATGCCGCCGTCGGCGGAAACACCAAAGTTTATGTGGCCAACGGCGGCATCGTGATGACCGGCGGCGGCGGGGAAGCCTCCGGCGTCCAGATCGGCCATGCCAACAAGTCCGAAGGCAACACCCAGACCGGCTTCGTCGAGGTGGAGGTCAAGGCGGGCGGCCTCAGCATGATCGGGGGCCTCGGCAAGCATGCCCCGGTCATGATCGGCCATGGAGGCATCGGCGGCGGTGTCCGGCCCGCGAACGGGTACATCTCGGTGATCGTGGACCAGGGCGACCTCTCTTTGAAAGGCGGCGGCGGGATGGTTTCCGAGAACTTCTCGTTCGCCCAGATCGGGCATGGGGGGTGGGAGAGCGGCGACAAGGTGGGGACCGTCACCGTCGAGGCCAAGGGCGGGAGCGTCCTCGTCGAGGGGGGAATGGGCGACACGGGCACCGGCGTCTACAACTTCGCCCGGATCGGCCACGGCGGCTATGGCAACAGCAACACGCAGAACGTCGTCAACCAGGCCATCTCCGTGGTCGCCAGCGGCGATGTGGTGGTGAAGAGCGGGCTCTCCTTCGCCAGCTTCGCCCAGATCGGGCACGGGGGGCTGGGCCGGAACAGCTTCTTCCTCGGCAGCT
>CAYMMC010000369.1:0-3960 GCA_964391125.1 uncultured Akkermansia sp. | reverse complement strand
GAGGGCGGCGACGAGGGCGGGCCCGTCGAGCGAGTCGAGGCGGGGGAGCCTGCGGTCCTCCGCCCCGGCGGGCAGGACCCGGTAGATCCTCCCTTTGTCCTCGCCGAGACGGTAGTAGGGCAGCAACTCGTCCTTGCCCTCCTGCGGCAGCCAGTGGGGATGCTCGATCATGTAGCGATACATGTCTGCCACCCAGAGAGCGCCGTCGGGTCCGGTGCGCACCATCACGGGACGGCACCAGGGATCCTCGCTCGCGAAAAAGTCGTGGCTCTCGCCGCCGGGAAAGCGCTCGGCTCGGAAGGTCGGTCCTTCATGGGCGAGGCGGTGGCTCTGGACGAGATTGCCCGCCGGTTCGCAGACAAAGGCTTGGAGCGCCTCGGGATCGGAGAAGAGCCAGTTGTCCCGGTAGATCATCCCGGCGCAGGCGGCGGTGAAATGCCCCGCCTGCTGGAAGCTGTGGTAGCGCTTCATCGGCGGACTCACGGGGAAGACCTTGGGATTCGCCGGGCGCAGCAGGTCGTGGCGCGGCGAGGGCGCGGCATAGTGCGGGTTGCGGCGCAGGTAGTGGTCGTGCAGGACGAAATGCCAGAGCGGCCAGGAGTTCTGCGAGCCGAACCAGCGCCCCCAGTCGTCGCGGTTGCGGCCGAACTGGGTGGGGCCGCTCTGCGGGTCGATCTCGCCCGTGTCGGGCCGGAAGCGGAAGTCCCGCGCCCCGATCGCCACGGTCTGGCCGCTGCGCAGCGAGGTCAGCTCCGCCTCCTTGCCGTAGCCGGCGGTGTGGGCGCCGATGGCGCAGTAGACCCAGTTGTCGAGGCCCCAGCGCAGGCCGTTGACGCGGAGCTGCTGGTTGCCCTCGTGGAAGCCGCGGATCAGCACCTCGCGATGCTCGGCCTTCCCGTCGCCGTCCCGGTCCTCCAGGTAGAGGATTTCCGGCGCCGCCGTCACGAGGACTCCGCCGCGCCAGCAGAGGATGCCGGTGGGAAAATTCAGTCCCTCGGCGAAGAGGACGGAATGGTCGTAGCGTCCGTCGCCATCGCGGTCCTCCAGGCGGCGCACGCGGCCGCCGGGAGCGCCCTTGCCGTCGAGGCCCTCGGGATAGTCCGCCATCTCGACCACCCAGAGCCGCCCTTGGGCGTCCCAATCGAAGGCCACCGGATCGAGGAGCAGGGGCTCGGACGCCGCCAGCTCGACCCGGAAGCCCTCCGGCACGTGAATGAGCGGGAGGGAGTCCTCCGCCGCGACCGGCGGGGGCACCTGGAGACCGCCGCCCGGGGCCGGAGAGCCGTTCTCCTGGCCGAAGGAGAAAAGGCCGAGGCCCGCCGCCGCGGTCGCCACGAGACTCACGGCAGGGAGGCGGCGCTGGCTGCGGGGAAAACGGAAGGACATGGGCGCGCGCGTTCGGGTTTCGGGGCGGTCTCGGGTCGAGCCGGCTTCAGGGATAGGGAACGTAGTCGATCTCCAGGAAGTCCGCGACCTGCGGGATCCACCACTCCTGCACGAAGCGTTCGTGAAGGGGATGCCGGCGGTAGGCTTCGTAGCCCGCCTCGTCCTCGAACTCCATGGAGAGGCCGAAGGCGAACTCGTTTTTCTTCCCAACTTGGCGGAGCCGCTCGAAGCGCCGCACCGACGGGATCTCCGCCAAAACCGTCGCCGCATCGAGGAAGGCGCGCTCCTCGTCGGAGCCGGCGGGATGCTTGAGGGTGAAGACGACGGTGTGGCGGATCATGGACCGCTAGGAAAGCTTGTCCCGGCGAAGATGCAAACTGGCGGAAACGCGGCGAAGCCGGCGCCGCCCCCGGTCCACGAATACGCCCCCCAAAAGAGTCTCGCCAGCGCGGACGCTTCCTTCTACACTCGGCCCATGAGCCCTGAAGCAACCGCCACCCCGACCCTCGCCTCGCGCCGCGATTTCCTCCGCTCCAGCGCCGCGCTCGGCGCCGCCGCCCTCGCCTCCAACGTCGCGACCGTCCGCGCCGCCACCAACAAGAACAGCAAGCTGCGCCTCTTCCAGATCGGCACGGGCAACATCGGCGGAATGCAGCGCAAGGGCCTCGAAGGCCATCCCAGGGTCGAGTTTGCCGGCTTCTGCGACGTCGACGAGACCGCGTTCGCGAGGGTCAAGGACGGCTATCCCGGCGCCTGGCACCTCACCGACTACCGCGAGGCCTTCGCCGACCGTCTCGACCAGTTCGACGCCGTCATCGTCGACACCCCCGACTTCCACCACTGCCCCATGATGGTCGCCGCGCTGAAGCACGGCAAGCACGTCTACGGGCAGAAGCCCCTCGTCCACCAGCTCGACGAGCTGCGCCTCGTCCGCGAGGCCCTCGCCGCCCGGCCCGGCCTCCACACCCAGATGGGCAACCAGCGCGCCTGCACCACCGGCCGCATGCAGGCCGTCGAGCTGCTGCGGACCAACCGCCTCGGCCGCCCCGTCGAGGCCCACATCTGGACCGGCGGGATGAGCCGCGGCACCTACTTCGTCGATCCCTGGAGCCCGATCACCCCGGCGACGCCCGTGCCGGACACCCTGCACTGGGATCTCTGGAACGGCCCGCTCACGACGGCCCTGCCCCACAGCGAGGACCTCCACCCGCGCCGCTGGCGCTCCTACTGGGAGACCGGGGGCGGCATGCTCGCCGACTGGGGCTGCCACCTCATCGACGTGCTCTACTTCGCCTACGACCTCCCCGCCCCCGAGACCGTGCAGACCAACTGCATGAAGCCCTCCGACGTCTGCCACTCCGGCTACAACCACTCCATCCTCACCTATCCCGGCGGGGACGGGTTCGCGCGGGAGAAGTTCGTCGTCCACTACACCGACAGCAACATCCGCCCCTCCTTCGCCGCCCTCGGGCTGCCCGTCTCCAAGATCACCGGCACCTGCACCCTGGTGCGGTGCGAGGAGGGGGCCCTGCTCCTCCAGCCCGGCGGCGAGATGGAGATCTACCGCAAGGGCAAGCTCGTCGAGAACGAGCCCCTCCCCGAGGTCGAGCCGCGCCAGCATTGGAAGGACTGGGCCGACTGCTGCCTCGGCGAGGAGAAGCCTCTCTGGACGCCCTTCGACATCGGCAGCCGCATCACCGAGCCCTGCCTCCTCGCCACCAAGGCGACCCGCTTCCCCAACCAGGAGCTGCACTGGGACGCGGCCAACTACCGCTTCCGCAACCACGACGAGGCCAACGCCACCGTCCTCTCCCGCAGCTACCGCGAAGGCTTCGCCCCCCCGAGCCTGGCCTGAGCCGCGGGATGGGGCGGCGGAGCGGCTCGCCCCCGTCGTCACGTGCCCGGCGGGACAAGCCGCAGGCCATTCTTCCGCCGAATGCCGGGATGGGACCGTCTTTGTCCCACCCCTGCGGCTATCGTGCGTGCAGGAATCGCGTTTGGGCTTGATCCCCGCCGCGCCCGCCCCCACGATCACCGACACAACCCCCAAGCTTAACCCCCGGACAGGACCCATGAATACGGCAGAGACGGACGAAAACCCCATCGCGGAACTGCAGGAGCTGATCGAGAAAAGCGGCGAAGAGGCCGCGAAGCTCTTCGGGGTCGCCCTTACAATCTATGCGGGGCAATCGGCCGCTGCCAAGGACGAGAGACAGAAGCGCGCCGAGCTCGAAAAGGTGATCCTCGGAAACTGAATCCCGGAGCCACCCGCCATGATCCTTCGCGATATCGCCTTCCACAACTTTCTCGTCTACCACGGAACTCAGAAGATTGAGTTGCCGACCAAGGGCGACAGTTCGCTGACCGTCGTGGTCGGCCCGAACAATTCCGGGAAGACCACCTTCATCCGAGGCTTGAAGTTCTGGCTCTACGGGGAGCGGGGCGTTCCGAAGGAGACCGACCTCCCGCTCCTGCTCAACCACAAGGCCAAGGCCGAAACGAGCGTCGGCAGCTCGTTGCAGGCCTGGGTGGAGGTGACGTTCGAACGGCAGAGCTCCAGCGGGACCGAACGGA
>CAYMMC010000368.1:0-3975 GCA_964391125.1 uncultured Akkermansia sp. | reverse complement strand
TACGACGCGCAGAAGCGAGAGACGCGGAAGATTTTGGAGATGCCCTTGGATCGGCGCGACACCGTTGACATGCTTTGGGGCTTTTTCTACGCGACGGGCTCCGAGGGGGCCATCCGCCGGCTCGTCGTGGCCTTCCGCTTCCGGGACGCACCCGACCGCCCCGAAGGGGTCGACGTGCCGGAGGGCTACGTGCCGCTCTACAAGGCGCTGCCGGATTTCGCCTTCGTCTCCCTCCTCGCGAACGCCGAGCGGCATCCCCGCGTCGTGGAGATCCTCCGGATGCTGCTGGAGGAAGACTCCACGCTGCTGGAGGTGGAGCGGGAGGGGATCCGGTCGGTGCTCGCGGAGCTCGATCCGGAGAAGGCCTAGGAGACCGGCGGCGAAATTCCTTCGCCCCAACTTTCCCCTGCCGCCCGCGCGATCCGTGCTACACTCCGCGCATCATGTTACAGGCTGGCATCGTCGGACTCCCCAACGTGGGCAAATCCACCCTCTTCAACGCCGTCACCCGCACCCGCAAGGCGGAGGCGGCGAACTATCCCTTCTGCACCATCGATCCCAACGTCGGCGTCGTCACCGTGCCGGACGAGCGGCTCGCCGTCCTCAGCAAGCTCAGCGGCTCGTCGAAGCTCGTCCCCGCCGCGATCGAGTTCGTCGACATCGCCGGCCTTGTCGAGGGGGCCTCCACGGGGGCGGGGCTGGGCAACAAGTTCCTCGCCAACATCCGCGAGGTCGACGCCATCGTCCAGGTGGTGCGCTGCTTCGAGAACGACGACATCATCCACGAGCTGGGCTCGGTCGATCCCCTGCGCGACATCGAGATCATCAACGCCGAGCTCATCCTCGCCGACATGGCCACGCTGGAGAAGCGCCGCGCCTCGCGCGAAAAGAAGGCCAAGACCGGCGACGCCGAGGCGAAGCGCGAGGTCGAGCTGATCGACAAGCTGATGCCCCATCTCGACCAGGGGCTGCCCGCCCTGACCCTGCCGCTGTCCGACGAGGAGAGGAAGACCCTGCGCGATTTCTTCCTCCTCTCCTCGAAGCGCACCATCTTCGCCTGCAACGTCGCCGAGGACGAGCTCGGCGCCGCCACCGCCGACCCCGACGGCCATCCCATGGTGAAGAAGGTGCGCGACTACGCCGCCGCCACCTTCGGGGCCGAGGCCGTCGTCATCTCCGCCCGCATCGAGGAGGAGATGATCGACCTCTCCCCCGAGGAGGCCGCCGAGTTCCTCGCCGACATGGGGGTGAAGGATTCGGGCGTCTCCGCGCTGATTCGCGCCGTCTACCACCTTCTCGGCCTGCGCACCTACCTGACCACCGGGGAAAAGGAAACCCGCGCCTGGACCATCACGGAAGGAACCAAGGCCCCCGGCGCCGCCGGCGTGATCCACGGCGACTTCGAACGCGGCTTCATCGCCGCCGAGGTGGTCCACTACGACGACCTCGTCGCCCTCGGCTCCCACGCCAAGGCACGCGAGGCCGGCAAGCTCCGCATCGAGGGAAAGGAGTATGTGATGAAGGACGGCGACGTCGTGGAGTTCCGCTTCAACGTGTGAGAAAAGGCGCGGAGGAGGCGATGGCGGGATTTCTCGGCAACCGGTAGCCGCTGCCGCCGCCGGAGTAGCCCTCGGGCAGGACGCGGCGCACCGTCCGGTCGGGATCGGCGGAGGTCGTGTGGGACTCTCCGGCGAGGCGGTCGGGCGGCGAGACGGCGAGTCCGTCCCGAAACGTCGCCTGGAGCCGCTCCGTGGTGAAGCGGAAGCCCCGTTCCACTTCCGCCTTTCCCGCCCATTCCATCGTCCCCCCCCGCGCACCGCCGCGGTGTCCGAGGGTAGCCCCGAACGGCCCGCTCGGGGAACGAAGGTCGCGGGGACGCCCGATCGACCGCGCGGGCCGCGCGGCCCTGCCCGCCTCGCGGCAAGACCGTCCGTCGAAACCCTCCCCCCGATGGATGGGGACTGCCGGACCGGCCGAAGCTCGACCGTCTCCCCGGCGGAGCCGGGGGTTCCCTATTGGACAATGAAACGCCTTTCCCCTTGACCTCGTTCCGCGGAACCGCATACAAATCGTCTTCCGAACATCCGGCACCCCCCCCCGATGAACGTTTCCATCCCCGCCTTTTCCATCGCCCTCGCTTCGCTTCTCGCTTTCCCCGGCCTCGCCGCCGGGAACGATCCCCTGGTCGAGGCGGAATTGCCTTCGCTCGTCGTCCTCTACCAAGAACTCCACGCCCATCCCGAGCTGTCCCTGCAGGAAGCGGAGACGGCGGCCCGGATCGCGAAGGAACTGCGCGGGGCGGGATTCGAGGTGAGCGAGGGAGTCGGCGGTCACGGCGTCGTCGGGGTGCTGAAAAACGGCGAGGGCCCCACGGTGATGGTGCGGACCGATCTCGACGCGCTCCCGGTGAAGGAGCAGACCGGCGCGTCCTATGCGAGCGTGAAGACGGGGAAGGACGACTTCGGGCGGGCGGTGCCGGTGATGCACGCCTGCGGGCACGACATCCACATGGCGAGCTTCGTCGGCACCGCGCGGGTGCTGGCGAAGCGTCGCGAGGCTTGGAGCGGCACTCTCGTGATGATCGGCCAACCCGCCGAGGAACGCGTCCTCGGGGCTCGTCGCATGCTCGCGGACGGGCTTTTCGAGCGCTTCCCGAAACCCGACTACGCCCTCGCCCTGCATTGCTCGGCGGAGATGCCCCACGGCGCCATCGGCCTCGCCGAGGGCTACGCGCTGGCCAACGTCGATTCCATCGACATCGTCGTGAAGGGCCTGGGCGGCCACGGCTCCATGCCGCATCTGGCCAAGGATCCCGTGCTGCTCGCCTCGCAGATCGTGGTGGCCCTGCAGGGAATCGTCAGCCGCGAGGTCCGGCCCGGCGATCCGGCCGTGGTCACCGTCGGGAGCATCCACGGCGGCACCCGGCACAACATCATTCCCGACGAGGTGCGCCTGCAGCTCACCCTGCGCAGCTACCGGGACGAAACCCGGAAGCACCTCGTCGATTCGATTCGGCGCATCGTCGCGGCCCAGGCCGAGTCCGCCGGGATGCCCGAGGCGAAGCGGCCCGAGGTGATCGTCTCGGACGACCAGGCCCCCGCCCTTTACAACCAGCCCGAGCTCTGCCACGAGGTGCGGCGGATTTGCGCGGCGGCGCTCGGGGCGGAGAAAGTGCTGTCGCGCGAACCGGTCATGGGGGCGGAGGATTTCGCCGAGTACGGGCGGACCAAGGACAAGATTCCCATCTGCATGTTCTGGCTGGGCACCCAGGACCCCGCCAAGGTCGCCGCAGCGGCGGCGAAGGGCGAGACCCTGCCCTCCCTGCATTCCCCCTTTTTCCTGCCCGTGCCCGAGCCGACCCTGCGGACCGGAGTCACCGCCATGAGCGCGGCGGTGGAGGGATTGATGAAGCGATAGGGAAAGCGGTGCAATCGCTGCGCTGCGCCGCTCCGACGCGCCGCACGACGTACGCCGGATCTCCCGCGAGCTTCGCTGCTCCGGGCTTCCGGGCGACGGAGCCGCAGATCGCCCCGCGACGCTCAGTCGAAGAAGGGAAAGAGACGGCGGAGCTGCTCCTTGGAGGGCTGGGCTCCATATTCGCACAGCTCGAAGGCTTCGGTGTATTTGACGGCGCGGCCCTTCTCCTCGCCGTACCATTCCACGAGAGAATCGCGGAACCTCTCGGTGAGGCCGCCATGGCGGCTCGCCCAACTGTTCCGGAGACCGTTGAGGCGGCGTTTCGGGTCGTCGGCGAAGCGCTGGGTCCGCGTCTCGGGCGTGCCCAGGGCGCCGCCTTCGTAGACCTGGGACTCGATGGCGTCGAGCGCCTGGAGCTTGTCCTCGAACACCTCGTCGATGGAGACGGCGACGGTGGGGGCGAAGGGATAGGGTTTGGTGAAACGGTCGGGGAAGAAGAAGAACGCGGGGTTCTTCCTCATGGCGGGCACGTCGGGGCAGAAGTAGGGCACCATCACC
>CAYMMC010000367.1:0-3975 GCA_964391125.1 uncultured Akkermansia sp. | reverse complement strand
CGCGCCCGTGGGGCCGAAGACCATTCCTCTCGCCAAGGCGCCCGATCCGCTGGGGCCGACCACGCCCGTGCCGACCGCCCCCGCCGCCGCCGCACCCGCTCCGGTGCCTGCGAGCGCACCGGAGACCTCGCCGGTGGGCGCCAAGACGATCCCCCTTGCGAAGGCCCCCGGCGCCGGAGGACCCGGCCCCGTGGGGCGGGCGACGACGCCGCTCCAGCCCGGCGGCGCGAAGCCGCTCCCGCAAGCCACGGTGAAGATGGGACAGACCCAGCCCCTGGGAACGCCCGCCTCGCCGACCAGAACCATCCCCAAAGCTCCCAACATCCAGTCCACCGCCGAGGAGGTCGAGGAAGAGTGGGAGGAAGAATACGAAGAATCCGGACTCATGCCCTTCGCCATCATCGTTCTCATCCTTGCCCTTGCCGTGCTCGCCATCGAGCTGATCACGAAAATGGGAGCGGGGAGCTGACCTCCCGCCCGGATTCGGCGTTGCGGAATCCTCTTTCCGGGATCGCTCGTAATCCCCATGTCCCGGCGTCGTCGCGTGTCCGAACGGGCTTCGCGGGGGCTCCGACCGATCACCCCCCCTGCAAGGTTTTCCCAACTTCAAGCGCCATGGCCCATCCCTCCATCGTCCATCTGACCGGCGAGAACTTCGCCAGCGAAGCGGAACAAGCGACCGTGCCCCTCGTCATCGACTTCTGGTCCGAGCACTGCGGACCGTGCAAGATGCTCTCGCCCGTCCTCGACGAGGTCGCGGCCGAAGTCGGCGAGAGGGCGAAGGTGGCGAAGGTGGACGTGATGGCGAACCGCGATCTCGCCGCCAAGTTCAACATCCGCGCGGTGCCGACCCTCGTCTTCATGAAGGACGGCGAAACCAAGGAGACCAAGACGGGCATCATGATGAAGGACGCCATCGTCGAGAAACTCGCCTCGCTCGCCTGAGCATCCCGACCGTGGACGAATCCCCCCCAGCCCGCCCCGCCGCCCTTTCCCCCGTCTGGGTTCTCGCCCTCGTCGCCTTGGGCGCGGGCTACCGCGTCGCCGTGCCGGTGTTCGGCCTGCCCTGGAACTCGGCCCCGCTCATGGCCATGGCCTTCGGCGGCGGCATGTTGCTGGGGCCGCGCTTCTGGTGGGCCCCGGCCCTCGTCCTCCTCGCCAGCGACTTCGCCCTCGGCCTTCTCTTTCCCGGCGGGGGGATCGCCGGCTACACCCTGATGTCCGCGCTGTTCTACCTCGCGACGGCCCGGGCGGGATCGGCGGCGGGCCGCTCCCTGCGCCTCTGGCCCGCGATGTGGTGCGGCACCCTGCTCTGCGGGATCCTCTTCTACCTCCTGGCGAACACCTACAGCTGGGCGCTCCAGCCCGGCTACGCGAAGACTCTCGCGGGCTGGTGGCAGAGCCAGACCACGGGCCTGCCCGAGTTTTCGCCGCCCGCGTGGGTCTTCCTGCGCAATTCCCTCCTCGCCGACACCCTCTGGTGCGTCCTGGCCGGGACGGTCTACGCGGCCTTCCGCCGTCCCCTTCCCCTCGCGGCGGCCGGGGCGGTCGCCCGATAAGGCGCGGCATCCCGGGGCGGTCGCCGATCGGGAAATGCCGAATTGTGGGAGACGAGGCCTTTACGCGGCGGCAGAGCGGCCTACACTCCCGGCATGTCCGACGCGTCGCATCCCTTTCTCTCCCAAGAGTTCCATATCCGCTGGTCCAGCCTCGTCCCGGAGGCCGTCGAGCCCGATGTCCGCGAGGCCCTCCGCCGCGCCCGGGAGAACATCGACGCCCTCTGCGGCGACTTCGATCCGGCGTCGCTCACGTTCGAGAACACGCTGCTCGCGCTGGAGGAAGCCACCGAGGAGCTCTCCATGGCCTGGGGGCGCGTCGGGCACCTCGATTCGGTCCGCAACTGCGAGGCCCTGCGGACCGCCCAGAACGCGATGCTGCCGGAGGTGACGCAGTTCTTCTCCCGCATTCCGCTGAACGCGGCGCTGTGGAGGCGGATCAAGGCCTACTCCGAATCGGAGGAGGCCGCGACCCTGACGGGAGTGCGAAAGCGATTCCTCGACGAGACGGTGAAGGACTTCGTCCGCAGCGGCGCCGACCTGCCCGAGGACCGCAAGGCCCAGCTCGAGGCGGTGCAGTCCGAGCTCGCCCAGATCACCCAGAAGTTCTCCGAGAACGTGTTGGATTCGACCAACGCCTGGGAGCTCGTCCTCGAGGACGACGCGCGCCTCGCCGGCCTGCCGGAGACGGCCCTCGGCGTGCTCCGCGCCGAGGCGGCGGCGAAGGGGCTCGGCAGCGACGAGGCCCCGGCCTACCGCATCACTCTGAAGACCCCGGTTTACTTCCCCGTGCTCGAATACGCCGACGACGCGAGCCTGCGGGAGGAGGTCTGGCGGGGCAGCATCACGGTCGGCCACGGGGGCGGCTACGACAACACCGAGCTGATCTGGCGGATCCTGGAGCTGCGCCACGAACGGGCCGGCCTGCTCGGCAAGGCGCATTTCGCCGACCAGGTCCTCGAGGCGCGCATGGCCGGCAGCGGCGCGGTCGCGTTGAAGTTCGTCGAAGACCTCGCGGAGCGGACCAAGCCCTTCTTCGCCCGGGACATCGAGGAGCTGACCGCCTTTCGCCGCCGCCATGAACCGGATTGGGACGGGCTTTTCCAGCCCTGGGACGTCGCCTATTGGGCGGAGAAGCTGCGCAAGGCGAACTACGACTTCGACGAGGAGGAGCTGCGCCCCTACTTCGCGATCGGGAACGTCATCGAAGGCATGTTCCGGCTCACCGAGAAGATTTTCGGCTTCGAGATCGTCGAGCGCGAGACCTCCTACGCCGCGCCCGGAGAGAGTCCGGAGGGGGGGGGCGTCGAGGTTTGGCATCCCGAGGTGCGCTTCTACGAGCTCCGCGACGCCGGGAGCGGCGAGCTGCTCGGCTCCTTCTACGCCGACTGGCATCCGCGCGAGGAGAAGCGCGGCGGCGCTTGGATGAACTACCTGAAGACCGGTCTGCCGGCGGCGGCGGGGCGTCCGCGCGAACCCCATCTCGGACTCATCTGCGGCAATCTGACGCCTTCGTCGAAGGGCAAGCCCGCCCTCCTCACCCACGGCGAGGTCGAGACGGTCTTCCACGAGTTCGGCCACCTCCTCCACCATCTCCTCGGCGAGGTCGAGATCAAGTCGCTCAACGGCGTGAACGTCGTCTGGGACTTCGTCGAACTGCCCTCGCAGATCATGGAGAACTTCTGCTGGTCGCGCGTCAGCCTCGACTTTTTCGCGAAGCACCACGAGAGCGGCGAGCCCATCCCCGAGCCGCTCTTCCAGAAGATGCTCGGCGCCCGGAACTTCCAGTCGGCCATGGCCCAGATGCGGCAGCTGGCCTTCGGAAAGATGGATCTCGAGCTCCACATCGAGCGCTCCCACCGGCCGGACCACGGAGACCTGGACCGCCTCGTGCGCGAGATCCTCGAAGGCTACCTCATGCCGCTCGCGATCCAGCCCCCGACGATGGCGAGGCGCTTCACCCACCTCTTCGCCAGCGCGACCGGCTACGCCGCGGGCTACTACTCCTACAAGTGGGCCGAGGTCCTCGACGCCGACGCCTTCTCCCGCTTCGCGGCGGCCGGGGTCATCAGCCCCGAGGTCGGACGCGAATTCCGGGAGAAGATCCTCAGCCGCGGCAACTCGGACGAGGCCGCCCGCCTCTTCCGCGACTTCATGGGGCGCGACCCGGACCTGAGCGCCCTCCTGGAGCGCAGCGGACTGGTGGAGTGAGGCGCACGTCCTCGGTGAAGTCTCCCGCGACGCGCCGGGGATCGCTCATACGGTTTATTAATGCGACCGCCATATAGATTACGTCGCAGGCAGGATGCCTGGGTTACGTCGCCTACTTGGGGGTCGCATTAACAATGGTCTGATTCGGCATCACGGGCGAAGGGCAGGCCTCGCCGAATGTGGCATGGGCTTCCAGCCCATGCATCGT
>CAYMMC010000366.1:0-3976 GCA_964391125.1 uncultured Akkermansia sp. | reverse complement strand
TGCCGGCCTGTCCGGCGACGACCCGTCCGCCGGCGGGGTTGGCCTGGGTGGAAAGTGGGAAGCAGAGGGAGGAAAGGAGGATGGCGCAGATGGCATCGCACCCTGGAAAAGAGACACGCGAGGCGTGCTCTTGTCCACGAACCGGTGGAGGCATCCCTTTCTTGCTGGCCATGGTGATCAACTCACCTAGAAGGGCTCGGAGTCTTGCGCAAGCGATTATTTTCGGGGTTTGGTTCGGAATCCGAAGGCGATGGATCACGAGCTGTCGGCCCAAGATACGGGGCATTTCACATCTTCCATAATTCAGGTATTTGTCATATTTTATCGAGCTAATCAGGTAGCCAAGGCGTCTTGGAGAGCCGGTCTTGCGCTGCCAACGGAAAAGGAATTGACCGCCACCATCCTTGGCGGCTTTACTCGGGAAATGAGAGTTCTCCGTGCCATTGCGGTCTTTCTTCCGATCTTTGCCGCGCCTCCGGCGGCGACGGCTTCCGAGCGTCCCAACATCGTCTTCTTCCTCGCCGACGACCAGACCGCCGCCTCGCTCGGCTGCTACGGGCATCCCGTCGTCCAGACGCCGAACCTCGACGCGCTGGCCTCGCGAGGCGTGCGCTTCGACCGGGCCTTCGTCAACCATCCGATCTGCTGGGTCAGCCGCACCTCCTTCCACACCGGTCTCGTCGGGCGCAGTTGCGGCACCCCGGAAGCACCCGACCGGACCCGCCCGGACGTGGCCGGGACGCTGGTGTCCGACCTGCTCCGCGCCGCCGGCTACCGCACCGGCTTTTTCGGCAAATGGAACGCCATGATGCCCGAAGGCTACGATCCCGCCGCCCATTTCGACGAGTTCGAGACCGTGACGCGAACCCCCTACTACAAGACGCAGTCCGACGGCACTCTGCGGCACGAGACGGAGCTTGTCGTGGATCGCGGCATCGCCTTTCTCGAAGGCCAGCCGAAGGACCGGCCCTTCGTTTTGAATCTCTGGTTCAACGCCTGCCACGCCGAGGACGCCGACCGTCGCCCCGGCATCGGCTTCTACCCCTGGCCCCGCCCGCTCGACGGACTCTACGAGGACGTCGAGATGCCGCGCCCGAAGCTGGACGATCCCGCAGTCTTCGAGGCGCTGCCCGAGTTCTACCGCTCCTCCCTTTCGCGCGAGCGCTACTTCTGGGCGCTGGACTCGCCGCAGCGCTACCAGGCCAACGCCCGTGCCTACGCCCGTATGGTCACCGGGATCGACCGCGAGATCGGACGCTTCCTCGGGGCATTGGAGCAGGCGGGCCTCTCGGAAAACACCATCGTCGTCTATTCGGCGGACAACGGCTACCATTTCGGCAACCGGGGGCTCACCGGAAAATGGTCGCATTTCGAGGAGTCGCTCCGCGTCCCCCTCATCGTGGCCGATCCCCGGGTGCCGGAAGGGGATCGCGGAAGGGCCAGCGAAGCCCTGGCCACCAATCTCGACCTGCCCGCGACCTTGCTCGACTGGGCCGGCGTCCCCGTCCCGGAATCCTATCAGGGACTGAGCCTGCGGCCGATCGTCGAAGGGGCGAAGCCAGCCGACTGGCGCCGCGAGACCTACCACGAACATTTCGCGGTCCGGCACCGCGTTCCCGCCTGGGAGGGGCTGCGCACCGAGCGCCATAAATACGCCCGCTACTTCGACCAGGGCTACGAGTTTCTCCACGATCTGGAGAAGGATCCCGACGAACGGGTCAATCTGGCGGGCGATCCAGCCCACGCCGCGATCCTGGCGGACTTGCGAGCCCGCACCGACGAGCTGGTGGCTCGCTACGGCGGCACCCTGCCGCCATTGCAGGGGAAACTCCAGAAATCGACCGATCCGCACCCCGCCGCCGGAGCTGCCGTGGGGACCAAGCCGGACGAGGAGGGTTTCGTCCGGCTGTTCGACGGGAAATCGCTGCGTGGCTGGGCCGGCGATCCGAACTACTGGTCGGTCGAGGACGGGGCCATCGTGGGCCGGGCCGACGGCACGCTGAAGCGCAACCACTTCCTCACCTGGACCGGTGGCGTCGTCCGCAACTTCGAGCTGCGCGTGAAGGTGAAGGTCAGTCCGGGCGGCAACAGCGGGATCCAGTATCGGGGGCAGATGCGTCCCGAGATCGGTCTGGACAGCGTTTCCGGCTATCAATGCGACGTCGTGGCCGGACATCCCGACTACGACGGCATGCTTTACGAGGAGCGTGGACGCCGCATCCTCTCGCACAGCGGGGAGAAGGTCGTCGTCGATCCCGCTGGCCGGCCGTGGGTGGTGGGGACGTTGGAGAAGAAGATCTTTCCTCCCGGCGAGTGGCGCGACTACCGGGTCCTCGTCGAGGGCAACCGCCATCGGCACTGGATCGATGGGCATCCCACCGCCGATCTAATCGACTTCGACGAGAGCGGACGCGTCCTGGAGGGCGTCCTCGCCGTGCAAGTCCATGTCGGTCCAGAAATGAAAATCCAATACAAGGATTTCAAAATCAAGCATTTGCCGGACGCCCTGCCCCTGCTGGCCCCAGCGGACCGGCCCATTCCTCCCGATGCCTACGGCGTGCGCCCCCAAGGCAAGCTGCCAGCGGATTGGAAGGCGCCGGTTTATGGGGAGTCGCGGAATCTTCAAAAAAGGTGAAGCAGGATGCTCCGGCAAGGGAGCGGAGCGATGGCGAGGCTGATCATGGCGAAGGAGAAAACCGGGATAAAACGGGAGCGCAAAGACAGGCGGTCACTTTTCCGGGGTCAGCGGCGGCTTCGCTCCGGCTGGGCCGAAGATGGCCTCTTGGGCGTTCGGGTGGGCGAACATTGCCTTGGAGTCATGGCCCACGCCCTTCGCCTCCACCAGCGTCCAGCCGAAGGGCCAGCCGCGTTCACGGGCCAGCGCCTCGCCCATGGCGAAACAGGCGCGTCCCCGCTCGATGCGCGTGGCGCCCTGCCGCATGGACTTGGGGGTGATGTCGAGATATTGGGTTCCGGTGTCCGCCGTGCCCAGGTAGAGCGTGAGCGGCGCGGCCAGATAGCGTTTGATCCAGGCGTCGTCGCTCAGCTTCGCGGGCAATTCGCCGAAGCCGAGCGAGAACGGCATGTCCCGCGTGGGGAAAATGAGCGTGCCGGGATTCGATGAAACGATGCGTGTGGCCCTGCCCGGCAGGAAGGCCGCCAGCCGGTTCAGGAACTGCCCCCCGGCGGAGTGCCCGATGAGGTAGTAAGGCATGTCCGCATTCCCCGCCCGCCTCCGCATTTCCGCGACGACTCCGGCGATGTGTTGAAAGGTCCATTCCTCCTCCGGCTGGGCTTTGCCGTCACGGGTGATGCCCCCGCGTTGATAAGCCTCGGTGGGAAATTGCTCCAAGCTGAAAGCCGGCGCGGCGATGAGCGCGCCGAACCGATCCCCCAGGGCGACGGCATTGTTCCGGTAGTCGTCCGCGTTGCGCTTGAGCCCGTGCAGGATGACAAAGAGCGGCCCCTTCCGCCAGGACGGGGGGCGGTAGGTGAAAACCTCCAAGGTCTTGTTCTTCGATTCGACCACGAAGCTGGCCTTGCCTGCGGGGATCGCGTCCCCGCCCGCCGCCGCGCGCCCCTTTCTTGGCGTCACCTCCACCACGATGTGGGTGATGGTCCAGGCGGGGCGCTGGCCCTCGGCCTCCGTCGTCTTTTTCCAAATCCTGGTCTGCGGCGTGCGTCGGAAAATCAGATCGAAATGCGCGTCGTGCGCCACGGCGGAGTCGGCCCCGCTCCCGGCCATTTTCGTGAGCAGATGCCAGATCGCATCACGGCTCCAGGCGTCGGGCTCCTCGATGGGCGCGGAGCTCCCGTCTCTCCTCGCCACCTTCGCCTTGCCGGCGGCCTAGCGCGGGTTGTTGCCCGGCGGCGGGTCCATCACGCGCCTGCCGCGTCAGATCCCGTGGGCGCTGGCCATGGAGATGCTGCTCATCGGCGATCCGCTGCACGCGGCGCGCGCCGCGGAGATCGGTCT
>CAYMMC010000365.1:0-3983 GCA_964391125.1 uncultured Akkermansia sp. | reverse complement strand
CCGTGTTGCGCCACGCATTGCGTCGTTTGCGAGGCTTGCGTTTTTTCCGATGATCTGCGACGCTTTCGGGATGAAGACTTCCCTGTCCGCCGCCCTCCTGCTCCTCGCGCTCGCCAGCCCGCTCTCCGCCCGGACCTGGAAGCAATCGGCCTCGGGCAAGGAGATCGAAGCCGACCTCATCAAGGTCGAGGACGGCAAGGTCCACCTGAAGCTCGCCGACGGCCGCACCGGGCAGGTCGAGGTGCTCTCCCTCAGCTTGGAGGACCAGGAGTATCTCGCCTCGGTCGAGAAGACGATGGCCGCGGCGAGCTCCGGCGCGGGGCAGTGGCCCGCCTTCCGAGGCCCCAAGGCGGACGGGATCTCCCCCGACACCGGCCTGCTCCGGCAATGGCCCGAGGGCGGGCCGAAGCAGCGTTGGGTCTACGACGGCGCGGGCATGGGCTATTCGGGCCACAGCATCGTCGACGGGCGCCTCTACACCATGGGCACCCGGGGCGACGACGTCACCGTGGTCTGCGTCGATACCGCCACGGGCAAGGAGGTCTGGGCCGCCGCGATCTCGAAGGACAGCCAGGAGGGCTACAACACGGGCTGGGGGCACGGGCCGCGCAGCACGCCCAGCTACTCCGACGGTCGCGTCTACGCGATCGACTCCCAGGGCGCCGTGGCCTGCCTCGACGCCGCCGAGGGCAAGGTGCTCTGGAGGAAGCACCTCGTCGACGACTTCAAGGGCCAGATGGGCGGCTGGGGCTTCTCCGAGTCCCCCCTCGTCGACGGGGACCGCTTGATCCTCGCCCCCGGCGGGACCGAGGCCGGCATGGTCGCCCTCGACAAGCAGACCGGCGAGACCGTCTGGAAGGCCACCGACCTGAAGCCCGGAAAGGCCGAATACGCCACCATCCTCGTCACCGAGATCAACGGCATCCGGCAATACGTGAAGCTCTTCGAAAGCCAGGTCGTCGGCGTCGCGGCGGAGGACGGCCGCGTCGTCTGGTCCTCGCCCTGGGAGGGCAAGGTCGCCGTCATCCCCACCCCCATCGTCGACGGAAACGAGATCTACATCTCCTCCGGCTACGGCATCGGCTGCAAGCTGATCCGCATCGGCGCGGACAACACCGCCGGCGACGTCTGGCAGAACAAGGCCATGGTGAACCATCACGGCGGGGTCATCAAGGTGGGCGACCACCTCTACGGCTTCTCCGACGCGAAGGGCCTGATCTGCCAGGACTGGAAGACCGGCGAAATGGTCTGGAACGAGAAGGGCCAGTTCACCCTGAAGGGCTCCGTCCACGTCGCCGACGGCCACCTCTACGCCCTGAACGAGGACGACGGCACCCTCACCCTCGTCGAGATCAGCCCCGACGGCTACAAGCAGAAGGGGCAGTTCAAGCTCGATCCGCAGAGCCCCAACCGGAATCCCAAGGGCAAGGTCTGGACCCATCCTCTCGTCCTCGACGGCCAGCTCTACCTGCGCGATCAGGAATACGTCGTCTGCTACGACGTGCGGGGCTGAGCGCGCCGTGCATCCGCTCCGGGCGGACCCGACCCGGCCGGGCCGCCCGCCCCACCCTCTCCAGCGATGCCGAAGGACGACACCGGCGAACTGCCCTCCGCCGCGCCCCCGCCCCTCCCCGGAGGGCGCCGCGCCTCGTGGTGGGCTTGGCCGCTGGTGGTCTTCGCCCTGATCCCCTACGACTTCGCCTTCGACTGGCTCGAAAGGGTCGCCGGAGAGAAGGGGGGGACGGCCCCCGCCGCCGCGCACAGCGACGCCGCCGACCTCGCCCTGCTGAAGCTCCAGGCGCAGGTCGTGATCGCCTCGGCCAGCTTCGACCCGGACGCGGCGGAGAAGGCGCGCGACGATCTGGCCGCCGCCGCTTCCGGCGACCGGGCCGTGGCGGCGCTGGCGCTGCTGGAATGCTTCGTCGAACCCGCGTCGCCGCGGGCGGAATCGGCATTGCGCCGCCTCTCCCCCCGCGTCCCGGAGGACCTGGCCGTCGCCGTCCGGGAGGCAGTGAGGACGGGGGCGGGGGAGGAGGCGCGGGAGAAGCTCCGCGCCCATCTCGGCTGGTTCGCCGAGCTTGCCCGAGGTCCGGAGCTGGCCCCGCCGCCGCAGGACGGCGCGATCCGCTCGCGCGCCGTCGTCGTCGTCGCCTCGATGGGGCTCGCCATCGCCGCCGTCTGCCTCGGCCTTCTCGCCGGCGTCGTCCTTCTCATCTCCCACCTGCGCCGGATCCAGTCTGGGGAGTCGGCCAACGCCTTCGTCCCCACGGCTTGGCACGGGGGCACGCTGCTGGAATGCTGCGCCCTCTACCTGGGGATCATGACCGCCGGAGCGCTGGCCGGGGCCTTCTTCGGCGGCGCCTTCTCCATCGCCGGCTATTTCGCGGCGGTGGCGGCGCCTCTGCTCTGGCCGAGATGGAGGGGCCTGGGCTGGAGCGAATTCCGCCGCCTTGTCGGGCTGCATCGCGGGCGGGGCTGGTGGCGCGAGATCGGCGCGGGCTGCGTCGGCTATCTCGGCGTCCTCGCGGTCGCCTCCATCGGAATCGCCCTGACTCTGGGGCTGACCCTGCTGGCCGGTCTCCTCGAGGGGGGCGGCGAGGCCGCTGCGGCGGCCACCGCCCAGGGAGGCGAGGCCGGAGCCGGAGGAGGGGGAAGCAGGCCCGTCGTCCCCGAGACCCATCCCCTGGTCGGGTGGATCTACGAAGGCGGCTTCTGGACCCGGCTCGCCTGCCTCGCCCTCGCCGCGGGGTTCGCGCCCCTGTTCGAGGAGCTTTTCTTTCGCGGAGCCGTGCAACGCTATTTCCGCGGTCGCTTCCGCTTCCTCGCCTCGGCCTTGCTCACCGCGCTGATCTTCGCGGCGCTGCATCCGCAGGGGGTCTTCGCGATTCCGGCCTTGGCCGGAATCGGGGTGGGCTTCTCCCTGCTGCGCGAGTGGCGCGATTCGCTGATCGCCCCGATGACGGCCCATGCGATCAACAACGGCTGCCTCGTGGCGATGCTGTGGTGGGCTCTCTAGTTTCCTTGGCCCGCGAAGGCCTCGTAGGCCTTCCCCAGCTCGTCGGCCTCGAGTCCGCCCTGGAAGAAGAGGGCCCGGTAGCGGAAGACGAGCGAGTCCCCGTTCGGGACGACGCGGCCTTCCGCGAAGGGGTTCGCCGCCAGCAGGCCCGCCGCCCCCGCCATCCACGCGGCGGGATGGCCGGGATTGGCGGGATGGCCGAACATCGCCACCCCGGCGGGCTCGCCCTTCGCGTCCTTTCCCTGGCAGCACACCCATCCCGACCGGGCACCGGACGCCGCCGCGCCGGCGAGCCCCTCGCCGTTGCGCAGGACGACGCCCTCCGCCGGCCAGGCCAGCCCCGGCGCCAGGCGGATCGACCAGAGGCCGTCCGTCTCCTCCGCGATGGAGAGATCCCCCGCGTCGGCCATCAGCTCCAGCTGGGAATCGACCACCAGCGAACCCTCGCCGCGATGGAGGAGGGTGGTCTCGCGGCGGTCCGAGCAGATCCGCCTCGTCCCGTCCTCGGCATCGAGCCATTCGGACTTCGTCCGGATCGAGATCGCCGTCCCTTGGATGTGGACGCCGTTGAGCCCCTTGTGGACGATCCTTCCGCGAGGGCGGTCCGGGTCGCGGACGCCGGGGCGGAAATCGCGGCCGTTCGCGTCGCCGAGGGCGAACCACATGCCATGGCCGGAGACCGTCCCCCCGTCCTCCCGCTTCGCCGGAGGGGCAGTGTAGGAAGTGCCGCCCGGCCCGACCACCGGATCGAGAAAGGGCAGCCCCTCCTCGAGGCCCGGGCGGTAGGCGGCGACGCGTCGCTCGCCGTGGAACAGTTCGATGGGATCGGTCCCGCGAATGGACCAGCCGCCGCCCCCGACCAACTGCGCTCCCGCCTTCGCGACCGGGGCGAGGGCCGCGAGCGCCAGGAAGCGTCGGCGGGAGGGGGAGGGCATGGCGCGGAATCGTTCCCCGCACTATCTCCACT
>CAYMMC010000364.1:0-3987 GCA_964391125.1 uncultured Akkermansia sp. | reverse complement strand
TCGGGGAACGTAGGCCGTGGAGCCGCCCGATCGGCCGCGCGGTCCTACCCTTGCCTCGCGGCAAGATCATCCGTCGAAACCCCGCCCCCGACGGGCACTGCCGGATCGGCCGTAGCCCGATCCTCTCCCCGGCGGAGCCGGGGGGCCCGATTGGAAAATGAAAGGGTGGATGAAAACATCCCGGTTCAACTCGGTTGTATCAAGCCTCCCAGCCCCGGATCGAGGTGATGCGGTAGTGCTCCATCCGTCCGTCCCCGACGGGGAATTCGACTTCGTCGCCCACCTTCTTGTCTAGGATGGCGTTCCCGCGCTCCGAGAGGTAGGCGAGGATGCCCCGGTCGGGATCGGAGTCCCACGCGCCGAGGACCGTGTAGACCAGATGCTTCCCGCCGGGGGCCACGGGCTCGAGGTCGACGACGGTGCCGATGGAGACCGTCGTGGTGTCGGGATTGGAGAAGTCGGTCGGCTGGGCCAGCTTCAGGTCCCGCTCCCAGTCGGACTGCCGCTTCATGAGGACGCGCTGATACTCCTTGGCCGACTTGTATTCGAAGTTCTCCCTGAGGTCGCCGTAGGAGCGGGCGATCTTGATGTCCTCCCGGTTCTGCGGGATCTCCTCCTTGACCAGCTTGTCGTAGGCCGCCTTCTTCTCGGCGAGGCTGGTCTCGGAGACGATGAGGCTTTCCTCCTTGTCCTTCTTGGGCCCATCGAGCAGCGCCTGGGTCTCGGGGTGCAGCTTGATGACCCGGGCCATGAGCGACTTGCGGGTCAGGTCGTCGAAGGAGGCGGAGCCGACGAGGCGGCTCGCGAAGTTCCGGATCGTGTTGACGTTGGCGTCGGCGATGAGGTCGGGGATGAGGCCGGGATCGTCGGCGACGAGGTCGCGGAGGCGGTTCGCCGAACGGACGCCGCCCTCTTCGTTGAGCTGGGAGGCTTCGAGCGAGCTCATCACGGAAAGGCAGAGCGTCGGGGTGAAGACGGGGGCCGACAGCCCCTTCCGCTCGCGGCAGATCCAGGCGAGGGCGTCGGAGGTGAGGGTGCGCTGCTGCAGTCCGTTCTCCATGTAGCCGATGAGGTCGTCCTTCCGCCCCGCGGCATCGAGACAGCTCGCGATCTCGCCGATGGAGCGCAGATTGCAGGAGGCCACGAGCCCGAGCATCTTGTCCACCCATTCCTCGCCGAAGGCGTCGGGGAAGCTCTTGAGCACCTGGCGGAGCCGGGTGAGGGAGAGGTCCTCGAGAAGGCCGGGGATGGCGCTCTCGTCGTCGGCGAGGATCTCGGCGGCGGTGATCTGCTCGGGATCGGGATCGAAGTCCTTGATCTTGCCCTGCAGCTCGTCGCGGACGAGGACGAGCTCGACGGAGGGGGCGTAGTGCAGCTTCACTCCCTTGCGGGCGACTTCGCTGATCTCGGCGACGAGCTCGACGAGGTTGTCCTGGTGCTCCTTGAAGGCGTGGATCTCCTTGATGATCACTTCGATGGCCTTGACCTTGGCGCGCAGGTCGCGGGCGACGCGGAACTGCTCGATGAGGCCCTCGGAGGGGTCGAAGTCCTCCTCGCGGAGCTCGATGGGATCGGTGCGCTTGGCGGGCACGATGAACTGCATGTTCTCGCGGAGCTTCTTCTTGGTCGATTCCCACCAGCCCTTGTATTTGCCCTCGGGGATGACGTGGCCCTTCAGCATCTCCTCGAGCTGGTCGATCGAAAGGCGGCCGCCCGCGCCTTCGAGGACGAGCTTGACGAGGGCGACGGAGTCCTCCCCGGCGAGGGCCTTCAATTCATCGACGGCGGTGAAGCGCTTGGCGAGGAAGGAGTCGGCCTCGATGGGGGAAAGGGAGAGCGCGGCGAACTTCATCCCCAGCTCGTGGCCCTGCTTGCTTTCGAAATCGACGACGACTTTGACGCCGAGGCGGTCCCAGTCGGTGACCTTGCCGACCCCCCAGCTCTTGTGATGGCAGAGGGTTCCGGGGGGGAGTTGTTCCAGCTGCTGGGCCGTGGCCAGGTCGATTTTATCGCGGTGGACCAGTTTTTCGAGATCGGGATGCATGAGTCAACATAGAAAAAAGCGGGCTCGCGCCAAGCGAAAAAAAAATCCGCCTGAAAAGCCGCGTCTTTCGGGGGGCGCCGGCGGCGTCCCGGGGAGGCCGATGCGTGGGCCGGGACCGCGCTCCCGATCTTGATTTGCGCCCCTTCGCGTCGATCCGTATGCTCCGTCCCCTCCGCATGAAAACCGCCCTTCTCCTCCTCTTCGCCGCGCTGCCGGCGCCCCCTCTCGCCGCGCAGGCCGATCCGAAGCTGGCCGAGATCAACGACGCGGCGGCCTTCCTCGCGGGCGAGCCGCTGCCGAACCGCTCCGACCACCCCCTGGCCTCCTCCCCGGCCTGGCAGGCGCACGTCGCGCAGTTCGACCGGGATTTCTCGAAGCACCGGGAGCGCGTCCTCTCGCCCATGTCCGAATGGTCGGCGACCGAGGTGTCCCCGGCCCAGCCGCCGGGGGCGACGGTGCGCTATCTCTTCAGCGGCCCCGACATCCTCCACGCCTTCCACATGTTCCCCACGGCGGGGACCTTCGTCCTCTGCGGCCTCGAGCCCGTCGGCGAGGCCCCCGACATCTCCGCGCTGAACGAGGGCAACGCCGCCCGCGCCCTCGGGGAGGTGCGCAACGCCCTCGGCGAGATCATCCAGCTCAGCTTCTTCCGGACCAAGGACATGAAGGAGGACCTCCAGTTCGCCACCTTCCGGGGAACGACGCCGCTGATGATGGTCTTCCTGGCGAAGTCGGGCCAATACGTGAAGGAGCTGGAGTTCCTGACCCTGCGGAAGGACGGCGCCCTCGTCGGCCAGGGCCTCGAAGCCCGCGGGGCCAACGCCGTGCGCATGGTCTTCTCCCCGCGACGCCTCGACCAGCCCAGGACGCTCTACTACTTCTCCGCCGACCTCTCCAACGGCGGCTTCGAGGCGAACGGCTTCGGCGGCTGGATCGCGACCCAGCCGAAGGGCAGCGCCTACTTGAAGGCCGCCTCCTTCCTCATGCACAACGATTGGTTCTCGAAAGTCCGCGAGCATCTCCTGACCCACAGCCGCCAGATCGTCCAGGACGACTCGGGCATTCCCTACCGCCGCTTCGATCCCGACGTCTGGGAACCGGCGCTCTACGGCGTCTACACCGGCCCCATCGAGCTTTTCCAAAGCGAGTTTCAGCCCGACCTCGCCGCCGCCTACCGCGCCGGGAGCCGTCCCCTGGGCTTCGGGACGGGCTACAAATGGCGCCGGGGCGAGTCGAACCTGATGCGCTTCGTGCGCAAGGACGCCGCAGAGCCCGGCGCCGAGCCGCCGCCAGAACCCGGAGCCGAGAAGGAACTCCGGGCCGTGCCCCGGGAGACCGCGCCGGGCGGTCCGAGATGACGTAGCGAACCCGTCCTCGCCGCCGACGCTCCGATTCGCTATAGTGCCGGCATGCGCCTCCGTTCCATCTGTCTCGCCCCGTTCCTTGCCCTGGGTCTCTCCGCCGAGGACGGCCCCGACCTTCCCACGGTGGACCTTTCGGGAGAAAGCGATCGCCAGGTCGTCGTCGCCGCCGGCACCGAGGAGGTCTACCAAGGCCATCCCACCACCCTGCTGATGCCCGACGGGAAGACGATCCACGCCGTCTGGTGCATCGGCCACGGCGGCGCGGCCGGCCCCATGGCGAAGAGCGAAGACGGCGGCCTCACCTGGGCGCGCCTCGACGGGATCCTCCCCCCCGGCTACGCCACCCACCAGAATTGCCCCAGCATCTACCGCCTCGTCGATCCCGCGGGCAAGGCGAGGATCTGGGTCTGGTCGGCCGCCCTCGGCGAGCGCGGCGGACCGGGCATGCCCTCGATCATGAGCGAGGACGAGGGCGCGACCTGGAAGGAGATGCCGCCCCTGGGACTCCCCTGCGTCATGACCTTCAGCAGCATCGTCCGGCTGAAGGACGGACGCCATCTCGGCCTCTACCACAAGGGG
>CAYMMC010000363.1:0-3995 GCA_964391125.1 uncultured Akkermansia sp. | reverse complement strand
GCTGACGAAGATCGACCGGTGGTTCTTGCGGCAGATCGAGGAGATTGTGGCGGCGCAGGCGGGGCTGCGTAACTCAGGCTTCCAGCCTGAGCCGTCCGTCGGGCATCCTGCCCGGCCGGTCCACGAGCCTCTGGCGTTTGTGGGTCATGGCCGATACGACGAAAACGAGATCGTCCAAGCCCAGCGCAACCTTCCGCATTGGACCCTGCCCGACGCCACCTATTTCATCACCTTCCGCCTCGCCGACTCGTTGCCGCAGACCCTTTTGCGCGAGTGGGAGGAGGAACGCGAGGCATGGCTGCGCCAGCACCCGAAGCCGTGGGATTGGCAAACCGCAAGGGATTACCGTGCGCGTTTCGAGCTGCGCATCGACGAATGGCTCGACTCCGGACATGGGGGCTGTGCGTTGCGGAATCCGGATTGCGCGAGGGTGGTTGTCGAAGCTCTGGAGCACTTCAACCACGGAAGCGGGGACGACGTGCGGTATGCGCTCGACTCGTGGGTGGTGATGCCGAACCATGTCCATCTCCTGGTCAAACCGCTGCACGGCCATCCATTGCCGCAGATCCTCCATTCGTGGAAGTCGTTCACCGCAGGTCGGATCAACCAGATCCTCGGGACGGACGGGCCGTTTTGGATGGCCGAGTCCTACGATCACATCGTGCGGGACGAGAAGGAACTGGAACGGTTCCGGGAATACATCCGGGAGAATCCCGTAGCGGCGAAGCTGAAGGAAGGGGAGTTCCTGCTGTCCGGGGAGGCGGTGCTGGCTCCGGTGGACGGACAGGCTGGAAGCCTGCCGGACGAATCAGGCAGGATGCCTGATTTACAAAACTGCCGCCGCGCCAAGCGGCTTGGGTTCTCCGACCGTCAGATCGCGGTCGGTTCCGGCCTGACCGAATCGGCGGTGCGGCAGCGACGGAAGGCGCTTGGCATCACCCCCACCTACCGCCTCGTCGACACCTGCGCCGCCGAGTTCGAGGCCTTCACGCCCTACTACTACTCGACCTACGGCATCGAGGACGAGGTCCGCGACAGCGACAAGAAGAAGGTCATCATCCTCGGCGGCGGGCCGAACCGCATCGGGCAGGGGATCGAGTTCGACTACTGCTGCGTCCACGCCAGCTTCGCCCTGCGCGAGTTGGGCTACGAGACCATCATGGTCAACTCCAACCCCGAGACCGTCTCGACCGACTACGACACCAGCGAC
This sequence comes from uncultured Akkermansia sp., assembly GCA_964391125.1. Taxonomy (GTDB): domain Bacteria; phylum Verrucomicrobiota; class Verrucomicrobiia; order Verrucomicrobiales; family DEV007; genus Arctic95D-9. The sequence continues at coordinate 2,785 of CAYMMC010000363.1, read as the reverse complement.
AAGCTCTACTTCGAGCCCCTCACCCTCGAGGACGTGCTGAACATCTACGAGCGCGAGAACCGCGACGACCAGGTCCTCGGCGTCATCGTCCAGTTCGGCGGCCAGACCCCGCTGAACCTCGCCAAGGGACTCGAGGAGAACGGCGTCCGCATCATCGGCACCTCGCCGAAGAGCATCGAGCTGGCCGAGGACCGCAAGTATTTCGCCGCCCTCCTCGACGAGCTGGGCCTCGACCAGGCCCCCAGCGGCACCGCGACCTCGCTGGAGGAGGCCCTCGAAATCACGAAGCGCATCGGCTATCCCAGCCTCGTCCGCCCCAGCTTCGTCCTCGGCGGGCGCGCCATGCAGATCGTCTACAGCGACGAGGAGCTGACCCAGTACATGGAAAACGCGGTCGAGGCCACGCCGGACCGCCCCGTGCTGGTGCACCGCTTCCTCGAGGACGCCACCGAGGTGGACGTCGACTGCATCAGCGACGGCGAGACCACCGTGATCGGGGCGATCATGGAGCACATCGAGGAGGCCGGCATCCACAGCGGCGACAGCGCCTGCGTCATCCCCCCCTTCTCCCTCTCCGCCGCGATGCAGGACCGCATCCGCGACGCCGCCAAGAAGCTCGCCACCGCCCTCGAGGTGCGCGGCCTGATGAACATGCAGCTCGCGGTGAAGGGCGACGACCTCTACGTCATCGAGGTCAATCCCCGCGCCAGCCGCACCGCGCCCTTCGTCAGCAAGGCCATCGGCGTGCCCCTGCCGAAGCTCGCCGCCAAGATCATGGCCGGCAAGACCCTGAAGGAGCTCGGCTTCACCGAGGAGGTCGTGCCCTCGCACTACAGCGTCAAGGAGGCCGTCTTCCCCTTCAGCAAGTTCCCCGGCGTGGACATCATCCTCGGACCCGAGATGAAGAGCACCGGCGAGGTCATGGGCATCGACCCCGACCTCGGCCTCGCCTTCGCCAAGAGCCAGATGGCCTCGGGCGGTTCGCTGCCGACGGGCGGGAACGTCTTCATCAGCGTGAAGGAGGCCGACCGCCCCAACGTCGTGCGTCTCGCCAAGGGCTACCACGAACTCGGTTTTTCGATCTACGCGACCGAGGGCACCGGCGGCGTCATCCGCGCGGCCGGCATCCCCGCCGACATCCTGCCCAAGCTCGCCAGCGGCCAGCGCCCCAACGTCATCGACCTGATGAAGAACGGCGAGATGGCCCTCGTCATCAACACCCCCAGCGGGAAGAACCCGCGCGTCGACGAGGTCAAGATCCGCACCGCCGCGATGCAGTGCCGCATCCCCATCATGACGACCCTGCGCGGCGCCGGCGCGGCCCTCAAGGCGATCCGCTCGCTCCAGGCCAGCGAGGTCGAGGTGCGGCCGCTGCAGGAATACCAGGCGTGAGGCGGGCCGACCCGACCCTCCGGGATCGGAATGCGGCTTAACGAAGGCGCTGCGACGACCCTTTGCGTGGCTTGGATCGCCGATACAGATCGGCTGCACCGGGTGGGAACCCGTTCAGGCAAGGGCTTTCAAAAAGGGAAATCCGCTTGGGTAAACCACGTCGTTCGGACGGCCTCGCTTCTTGGAGTATGCGGCTTCGTCGCGAAATCATGCTTGTGAAATCTTGACAAGCTCCGTGCAATAAACCCAGAATTGGTCGTCTCGTTCCGTTCATGGGCTATGCGAAAACTCGATTCGACCCAACCATCCCGCCGTCGATACTGGATCGATACATCCGCGTTTGTGGAATGAAACGATCCGGGAACCACGCCATCATAAATTTTGGTAGAATCGTGGAGCCTTTCACTTGCCACACCAAACCTTACCAAAACATGCCAACACCCCCCCATCTCCGCGCCGCCACCATCGCGATGGCGGCGCTCCTTCTTGCCGCTTCCGCTCGCGGCGAGGACGATCCTGTCGCCGGGCTCCGGCTTTCCTACGAGCAGGCCATCGACCTCGCGACCGATCCGCTCGTCAAATTGGACGCCCGCTATGTTGAGGAACTCGGCAAGCTCCAGGAGAAAGTCCAAGGCGAGGGCGCTCTCGAAAAGGTGATGCGGGTCCGGGGCGAAATCGAGGGATTCGCCAAGGGGCAGGCCGGGGATTCCGCCGATTTTCCGGAACTGCGCCGTCTCCGCGACATCTACGACGAGAATGCCGCCCGTTTGAAGCCCTCGATCCGAGAGAGCCGGATGGACATCATGCGTCAGGCGCTCGGAAAGGCCGAGGAGATGAAAGTCTCGCTGACGCGGGAGGGGAAGCTGGAAACGGCCCTCCGGGCGGAGGAGTTGCGCAAGGAAATCCTCGCGAGCTTGGAGAAGGAGGAGACCGCTGCCGCATCTGCCGTCACCGCCCCGCCGCAAGAGCGAGAGGTCAGGGCCACGGTCCCGGCCACGGCGGACAAGGTGAAGCCGCTGGCGACGGGGGTGGATCTGAAGACGGGCGACCGCTTTCTGATCGTCCCGAACCCGCGTGACAAATGGTCCGGGGGAGGGAGCATGAGGGGCAAGTCCTGTGATTTCCGAGGCTACCCGGACAGCCGGGTGGATTGGATGAGGATGTTCTGGAGGATCGGGAACGGCAAAGCGGTGGCGGTGGACCCCGAGACCGTCCTGACCGCAGAAGCAGACGGCCCCTTGCATCTGTACGCGGAGGATGGGAATCCGAGCGGCAACGAAGGCAAAATCCGCGTGGAGATCATCCTCAATCCCGAAGAAGCGAAGCCATGACGAAACGCGGGATCGACCCCGACTGCGAACCAGGGAAGGGCTGAATGCCGGGGCGCGCAGCC
>CAYMMC010000362.1:0-3999 GCA_964391125.1 uncultured Akkermansia sp. | reverse complement strand
CGAAAAGATGCTTGCCTACGCCTACAACGACGTCCGCTACCTGATCGACTTGGGGCAACGCTACCATCGGCGTCTCGACGAGGCGGGGCGGCTGGAGTGGTTCCTGGAAAGCTGCCGGCAGGCAAGGGATTCGGTCCTCGTGAGGGAGGCGAAGCCCGAGGACGATCTCTGGAGGGTGAACGGATGGGGGAGGCTCTCGCCGAGGGGCCTGCACTTCTTGAAGCACATCTGGCGCTGGCGCGACGAGGAGTGCCGCCGCCTGGACCGGCCCGCGTTCAAGTTCCTGGGCAACCACGAGATCCTCGCCATGGCCGAACGGCTGGAGGCAGGAAAGGATCTCGCTCCGCCACACTACCTGCGCCCGGCGCCGCTGCGCCGTTTGCGCGAAGCCGTTCTGTCGGCCCGGGACATCGACCCGAGGCACTATCCGGTGAAACACCGGCGCGGGGACGGGCCGCGCCTCGAGATCGACGAGACGAAATTCGAATCGATCCGGCGGCTGCGCGACCAAAAGGCCGCGGAACTGGGCATCGAGGCCACCGTGATCGCGAACCGGACCGCCATGGAGAAGCTCGCCGCGACCAACTTCCCCGAAGAGGAGAAGAACGGTCTGCTGCTCGCCTGGCAACGCGACCTCCTGGCGCCTTGCCTGTGAGAGGGGCTCAGCCCGCCATCATCTTGTCTTTCGCCAGCTTCAGGCCCATCTTGCGGTAGAGGGTCGCGATGCTGACCCCGAGCATGCTCGCGGTCCTCTCGCGGGATCCGCCGTTGTATTTGAGCGTCTCGCGGATGAAGAGCTTCTCCTGCTTCTTGACGAAGTCCGAAAGGTTGGCGCCGATGGGGAGGTGATGGGTCGTCTTTTCGTCCTCGTCGGTGATCTCGACTTTCTGGGAGACCTTCGGCGGGAGATCGATGGGACGGATTCTGCCGTCCTCGGCGAAGGCGCAGGCGCGCTCCAGCGCGTTTTCGAGCTCCCCGACGTTGCCGGGCCAGCCGTAGCCCTCCAGGAGGCGCATGGCGTATTTGTCCACCTCCGGGGCGGGGGCGCCGGTGCGCTCGGCATGGCGCCCGAGAAAGTGGGCGACCAGCAGGCCGATGTCCTCGGTGCGGCTCCGCAGCGGAGGGACCTCGATCGGAATCACGGAGATCTTGTAGTAGAGGTCCTCGCGGAAGGCGCCGGCCTCCACGCATTCCTGCAAGGGCTTCGCCGAGGAGGCGATGAAACGGACGTCCATCTTGGCTGGCAGACGCCCGAGCAGGCGCAGCGTCGCGGTCTCCTCCAAATAGGACTCCAGCTTGCTCTGGAGCCGGGGCGGCAGCACGTGGATCTCTTCCAGCAGCACCGTGCCCCCGGCGGCGCGACCGAACAGGGTCTCCGCCCGGCTGCCGGCGGCGCCGAACAACTCCGCCTCGAGCAGATGCTCGGGGAGAGCGGAGCACTGGAGCACTTTGAAGGGCGCGGCGGCGCGGCGGCTGGCGTTGTGGATGCTGCGGGCCACCATCTGCTTGCCCGCGCCGAACTCGCCCTCGAGCAGCACCGGAGCGTCCTTGTCGGCGATCTTTTCGACGATGCGCTGGATCTCCCGGATTTTCGGGCTGGCGCCGATCATCCCGCCCGTAGGCAGGGCGATGCTCGCTTCGCGAAGGATCTCCTCCCTGCCGGAGGAGGGCGCGTCGCCGCGCGAGGCCAGGGCGAGCTCGACCGTCTTCTGAAGGTCGGCCAGCTCGAAGGGCTTGGTGAGGTAGTCGAAGGCGCCGAGACGCATTGCCTCGACCGCGCTCTCGATCGAGCCCTTGCCGGTCACCATGATGACCTTGGTGCCGGGATGGTGCTGGTTGCTGTGGCGGATCACGTCGAGTCCGTTCATGTCGCCGAGCTGCAGGTCGACGATCATCAGCTCGGGAGGATCGGCGTCGAGCAAGGCAAGGCCTTCGCGTCCGTTCAGCGCCTCGATGACCTGGTGGCCCAGCATGCGGCAGGATTTCGCCATCAAGCTGAGGATGGGCGCTTCGTCGTCGATTACAAGGAGCTTGGCCATGGCAGTTCTGAATCGGGTGGTTGGAAAAATGAAATCGGTCGATCCTTAATGCGCCTAAATACTACAGGTTTGTTAAGTAACGCAACTTCAAAATCTCAAAATTGCAAAAAAGCGCACGGAGCGCGGCGGCCAGGGGCGGGGGTCTCGTTCCTCCACCGCTCCCGCGCCGAAACGGACGCCTCTCCAAAGCCCGTCTTGAGAAGTGCGGAAAATGCGGTTAATTTCCTTTGGATTGTCCTAATAATTCCTACGGCGGCTCGTTCTAAGCGGTGTTGATCGCCCCCATGTCCGCCCTTCCTATCCAACTCATGGAAGTTTCGCCCCGCGAACTCGTGGAATCCGCGCAGGCGGATTTCGAAGGCCCGCTCACGGGCTATGCGGCGGGCCTTCTGGGAGGCGACTGGGACCGCGCCCGCGACGTGGTCCAGGACACCTTCGTCAAGCTGCATCGCCAGGATCCCGCCATGATTCAAGGGCGGCTCAAGAGCTGGCTCTACACGGTCTGCCGGAACCGCTCCATCGACATCCTCCGCAAGGAGAACCCCATGCTGTCCTCCGCGGGGGAGATGTTCGAGTCGCTGAACGACTCCATGCCCGATCCATCGCGGGCGATGGAGGAGCGCGAGCGTCATGCCGAGGTGATGGCCTTGCTGGAGAGGCTTCCCGAAAACCAGCGGGAAGTGATCCGGCTGAAATTCCAGGGCGACCTCAGCTACAAGGAAATCTCCAACGTCACGGGGCTGAGCGTCAGCAACGTCGGCTTCCTCATCCATACCGGCATCAAGAGACTCCGCTCCCTGATGGGGGTGGAGCTGGATCGGTCCTGAACAATCTCCGTTTTTCGTAACCCCATCCTGTTCCCATGAATCGCGAGCCTGTCAATTCCGACGATCCGCAGATGAGCGCCTACGCGCTCGGCGAACTCAGCGCGGCCGAGGCCGCCGAGTTCGAGGCGCGACTTCAGGATTCTCCGCAGGCCCGGCGCGAGCTCGACGAGCTGCGGATCGTGATGGCGCTCCTCGGCGAAGGCCTGAGAAGCGAATGGCAGTCCGAGGTCGAGCGCCCCGTGCTGCGGCTGCTGGAGCCGGTCGTCGAGCCCGCCGATGCGGCGGAGACCGTCGTCGAGGGCCGATTCGGCGCCTTGGGGCGGCGTTTCGCGGCGGCGGCGGGAATCGCCGCCATGCTGCTCGTCGGGGGGCTGGCGCTCCATCAGGAAAAAAACGGGGGCGAAGCCGACCTGGCCTCGATCCCTCCCCGGATCGACGTCGGGGCGGTGGTGGGCCATGTGCCGCAATTGCTTCTCGCCGAGGAGGTGGGCGACCTTTCTTCTCTCGATCTCGTGGATGGCGACGAACTCTCCGGCCCGAAGATCGACACCACCTACTTGGAAGCCGATTCCATCATCCCCGCGAGCTTCCAGCCGGGGCAGGCGCCGCTGCGGGGAGCGCTCGGGGAGCGGGCCGATTCCTACCTCCCCCCCTTGGGCGGAAGGCGGCCGGTCTGGGGCGGGGCCACCGGCATGATCGAGCAGCGCCTGGATCGAACGGGAGGGAAGCTGGCGCCCCGGCCCGAGAGCGTGCTGGTGAGCGGCTACGTCACCATGGAGGGGGGATTCCGCCCCGTCTCCATCAGCGGAAATCCAGTGGTGAACGAGGAGAGCGATCTGAAGCTTCTCGCGGACTTGAATGGGATTCGGAAGGATTTGTCGGAAGTGCTCGAGTCAATGCCCGGCGATGCCCCGGGCCGCAGCGAGCTGAAGCGCATCGTCGAGCGAAGCGAACGTGTCGTGTCGCAGTTGAAACAGGAGATCGCGCGTTGATCCACAAAGAATTCCGACCGAACCGGGTTTGGTCGTGGACGTAATACTGGGGAGCCAGGCGGAGCAATCCGCCTGGCTCTTTGCGTGACGGGCCGCTTCCATCCCTGAGCGCAGCGCTTGGAAGGTGACGTGGAATTTTGT
>CAYMMC010000361.1:0-4030 GCA_964391125.1 uncultured Akkermansia sp. | reverse complement strand
CGAAGAAAGCACCGAGGAACTGGAGGGAGAACCAGCCGGCCCCCGCCGCGAGGAGGAAGCCGGGGATCGAGAGGGCGAGGGCGGCGGAGGGGAGGCGGCCCCGCAGCTTCACCGTGGCGAGCCAGAGCAGGGCGCAGACCAGCAGCCCGGTCCCGGAGAGAGCGGGGCCGAGGGAGGGGAGCAGGTCGGTGCGGGTGAAGTCAGGGTTCATGGGGCGCCCGGAGGGCGCGTGAAAAGTGGGAAAGTGAAAGGTGAAAGGTCGGGATGCGACGCGAAGCGTTTTGGAGTGCGCCGGTTCCCGGCGCTTTGGATCGAGCCCGGCAAGAAGGTCCGATGCGCCCCCTGCCCCTCGCAGATCCCTCGACGTTCGAATCCAAAGCGGCGCGGAGCGCCGCACTCCAAAACGCGGGGCGACGCGGGAGAGCGGACGAGACTTTCATCGCTCTCGGACGTCGTGCCGAGATGCATGGGCTGGAAGCCCATGCCACAGGCGCTGTCGCGTTGGAGTTCGGTTGTCATCTCAGGCTTTCCCAAACTTAGCCAACTGCTCCCGGAACGCATGGCTCGGCGCGTCCTTCGCCTCGAAACGGATCGTGATCTCCTCGCCCATGCGGCGGCTGCGGGCGATCCATCGGGACAGCGCGATTTCAAGAAGAAGAAAGGCGAAGGCCCCGAGGGCGAGGTATTTCCACAACTCCTGACCGAACTGCCGTCCGTCGAGGAAGCCGATCAACTCCTCCAAGGTTTGTGGTTGTGACAGGGTGACGAAGTTCGCGAGGAAGGCGTAGTCGGAGGCGGTCAGGCGGACGAGGCGGCTCTCGGCGGGGTCGCGCTTCACCGTGAAGGGAATCTCCCGCCCGGTCTCGCGGAGGAAGTCGGAGAAGTAGGGGGCCTGCTCCTCGGGCACGGTCAGCCGGTAGAGGCCGGAGGAAATCTGGCCCTGCAGTTTCAGCACCGAGCCGCCGTCCATCGAACTGAGCTGGGCGACGCGGGGCCGCCCGTCGGGGCCTTTCACGGGGAAGGAGGCGAGGGCGGTCTCGCGCCCGGTCTCGTCCTCCGCGCCGGAGAAGGTGCGGAAGCGCGAGGGCGGGATGATCTGCGAGGGCAGCTTGTCGGCCTCCCATTTCAGGATGGCCTTGGCCTCGCCGCCGTCCTCGCGATAGACGGCGCGGAAGTCGTACCAGCGGTTCTCCTCGACCTTCTCGGAGTAGCGCCGCTCGCGCGTGCCGGCGTTGAACTCGACCACGGGCTTGCCGTCGATGAACAGTTCGAGGGCGTCATCGACCTCGGCCTGGAAGGTGAGGCGCTTGGTCGCGGGCAACTGGATTTTGCCGGTCCACTCGACCTTGAAGCCGTCCGCCGGGATGCCGGGGGCGGGGCTGCCGTTCATCCAGTGGAAGTGGATGGCGGGGTCCTGCCGCGTGTAGGCGGGCTCGGTCGCGCCGTGGCTGGCGTAGTAGCGCCCGATGAGCCCCTCGCCGAGGGCGCGTCCGCGTTTGCCGGCGAGGCCGAGATTGACCTCCCAGCCCGGATCGAGGTTGAGCTGCCACGCGGCGGGGTCGGCGAGGTGATAGACGAGTTCGTGGAGGAAGGGGAGGAAGGCCTGCCGCGTCACGAGGTTGCCTGCGGACAGGTCGAGGGGAATGCCTAGCAGAACCACATTGCCGCGTCCGATCTTGCGGGAGCTGAGGAGGATCGCGCCGTTGTTCAGCCGCGCCCCGACCGAGCTTTCCTTGGCGAGCGCGTCGGGGATGGTCTGGGGGCGGTAGTGGGTGATGACGGCGCCGGCGAAGTCGCTTTTCCCCGGATCGGCGAGCTTGGCGAGGGCGGGATGGGTGAGGGTCTGGGCCGAGGGGGAGAAGGCGGCGGCAGCCCCGGCGGCATCGGCGACGACGGGATCGCCGAGGCTGGCGGGGAGGAAGGGCGCGTCGGATTCGGTTTTCCAGCCGTTGTAGAAGTCGGCCTGCGCCTTCGACCCCGCCGCGACGAGGAGGCCGCCGCCTTCGTCCACGTAGCGGGCGAGGGCCGCGGCGACGGGGGTGGAGAGGCGCGGCACGTCGGCGAGGAGGACGGTGTCGTAGTCCGAGAAATCGGCGATCACGGCGAGGTCGGGCAGGGCGACGACCCGCGGATCGACGAGGAAGCGGACGGGATCGAGGGTGGGGTCGTAGTCCGGGTTGAAGTCGTCGGCGGCGGGGTCGGCGACGCCGGGGAGGTTGGCCTGCAAGGTCGGATCGAGGGTCAGGGCGGAGGGCGCGAGGGCCACGGCGGCGAAGGCGGCGGCCCGGTCGAGGGCGCGGGCGGAGGGACGGCCCTCGACGATGAGGACTTTCAGCTCGCTCGCGACGTTCAGGGCGGACCAGGCGGTGTTGTCGCTGGCGATGTCGTCCTCGACTTCGAGGGTGACGGAGAGGGAATGCGCCCCGGCCCCGGCGAACTGGTGGGTGAAGGTGACGGCGTGCTCCTCGCCGGGGCGGAGCTGGCCGATGGAGGTGTCGCAGTAGTCGCGTCCGTCGTCGATCTTGAGGACGAGGGCGGCGGGGGTGACGGCCTCGTTGCCGGTGTTGGCCACGGTCGCGGTGATGGAGACGGGGCGATCGACCCCCACGATCTCGCGGGAGAGGCGCACCTCGGTGACGGCGGCGTTCCGCACGGACTCGGGCAGGGGCATTTTGCGGAGCATGATCTGCGGTTCGCTGGGGAGGTTCCTGAAGGCGTCGCGGAGGAAGTTCCAGCGTCCGCTCTGGCCGATCTCCCAGCCCACGTTTTGTTCGTCTGTCAGGAGGACGATCTGCTTGGCGGGGTTGTCGCCGCGGGCGAGGCTGAGGGAGGCGAGGGTCAGGGCTTGGTAGGTGGCCGCGGCCCCGTCGAGCGGGGCGAGTTCGGAGAGGGCGGCGTCGAGGGCGGCGCGGTCGGTGGTGGGATCGAGGACGGGCGCGGAGGGCGAGGGTCCGCCGACGATGAGGCTGAAGGCGTGGCCGCGCGGGGCGCGTTTGACGAGGGTGCGGGCCTCCTCCACGGCCCGCTCGAAATGGGTCGCGCCGTCCACGGCGATGCCCATGGAAGTGGAGGCGTCGATGACGAGGGCGATGTCCTGCCGCGCTCCGGGGGCGAAGCGGGAGAGGTTCAGGTATTTCTCGAAGAAGATCAGGGCGGCGCAGGCGAGGAGGACGAGGAGCGAGGCGATGGCGATACGGCGGCGCCAGACGGGTTCGTCGTGCAGGACCACGGCGACGCCGAGACCGACCACGGCGAGGAGGAGGAGGGGAAGGACGACCAGCCAAGGCACGGTCGAGCCGGGCGGGAGGAAGGGCCGCGCCAAGGCGAGGGCGAGGAGTCCCACGAGGAGACAGCGGGCGGCCATGAGGAGGGCTTCCTCCAACTGGATGCGGCGGTTGCGGATGGCGAGGGATTCGAGGAGGAAGTTCATCGCTCCCCAATCCACGACCCGGCTGGAACGGCGGTTGAGCAGGTGGATCACGATGGGGATCGCGATGCCGAGCGCGCCGAGCAGGAGGATGGTGTTGAGGAAAAGCATGCCGGGCGGCCGGAGGCCGCAGTGAAAGGTAAAAGGTGAAAAGTAAAAGGTCGGAGTGTGGCAGGGTTGGCGCCCCGCGAGAGGGGGTGTTGGTGTGGAGGCTTCAGCCGACTGCGGAGGATCGGGCGATGTGGCATGGGCATCCTGCCCATGCCTTCGACGGGGGCGGCGTGGAAGAGCGGATTGGACTCGTTTCGCTCTCGGGAGTCTTGCCGCAGTGCATGGGCTGGAAGCCCATGCCACTTGCGCTGACGCGCGGATGTCCGATTTCGGCTGTCATGATTCGATTTGAGAGGGCTCGTGCAATGGGCGCCTCCGTATCTCTATTTTTGTAAGTGCCTTTTCGATTCTGGGAATCAGGTCGGAAGATGGAAGTCCGACAACCAAATCCTTTTCCTTTCTCACAAAGATTCGAAAGGCATGGAATCCGTGCAATGTCTCGAAATTATATCCGAGTGCTGATTTTGCCGGTATGTTGCGTCCGGCGTTTCC
>CAYMMC010000360.1:0-4031 GCA_964391125.1 uncultured Akkermansia sp. | reverse complement strand
GGTGGAGCTGTGTAGCTCGAAGCCTTCGGCGATGTTGTTCATCACGGAAGCGCTGGCCCGCTGGATCTGGTCGCGGAAGCCGAAATCCCGTTCGGCCGGACTGCCGGCGCCAAATGCACGATACACCACGCCAGCCAGAGCACGTGCTTCCTGCCAGATTCGCAGATTCTCGAACTGTTTGGCAAACTCGCCCATCGCAGCGTCCTACCTTTTACTTTTTACCTTTCACCTTTTACTGCGCCGATGCTGAACCGACGCAAATCCTTCAGAAGTATCCTTCTTTTTTTCTATCCTCCATCGCCGTCTCGGAGCGCTTGTCGTCGGCGCGGGTGCCGCGTTCGGTCTGGCGGGCGGTGGCGACCTCGTGGATGATGGCGTCGATGTCGGCGGCGGCGGAGTAGACCGCCCCGGTGCAGGTCATGTCGCCGATGGTGCGGAAGCGGACCGTGGCGCCCTCCTCGACCCGCTCGCCCGCCTGGGGCGCGACGACGTCGGAGATGGCGAGCATCGCGCCGCTGCGGTGGACGACGTCCCGCTGGTGGGAGTAGTAGAGGCTCGGCAAGGGGATGTCCTCCGACTTGATGTACTGCCAGACGTCCATCTCGGTCCAGTTCGAAAGGGGGAAGACGCGGAAGTGCTCGCCGTGGTGCTTGCGGCCGTTGAACAGGTTCCAGAGCTCGGGGCGCTGGTTCTTCGGATCCCATTGTCCGAAGTCGTCGCGGTGGGAGAAGAAGCGCTCCTTGGCACGGGCCTTCTCCTCGTCCCGCCGGCCCCCGCCGAGACAGGCGTCGTAGCGGTTCGCCTCGATGGCGTCGAGCAAGGTCACGGTCTGGAGGCAGTTGCGGCTGGCGAAGGGGCCCTTCTCCTCCTGGACGCGGCCCTGGTCGATGGAGTCCTGCACCAGGGCGACGACGAGGTCGGCGCGGAGGTCGGCCACGTAGCGGTCGCGGTAGTCCAGGGTCTCCTGGAAGTTGTGCCCGGTGTCGACGTGGAGCAGGGGGAAGGGCAGGCGGGAGGGATGGAAGGCCTTGCGGGCGAGGTGGGCCATCACGATGGAGTCCTTGCCGCCGGAGAAGAGCAGGGCGGGCCGGTCGAACTGGGCCGCCGTCTCGCGCAGGATGAAAATCGCCTCGGATTCGAGCTGGGCGAGGTGGTTGACTTGATAGGTGGTTCTTTCTTCGTCCATGTTGCTTTGTCAGGAAAGATTCGTCTCCCGCGGATGGCGGATCCTCCCGCGCACGGCGGCGAGGAGGCGGTCGAGGCATTCGTCCTCGTCGAGGGCTTCGGTGTCGAGGACGAGGTCGGGGGCCTCCGGCTCCTCGAAAGCCGAGTCGCGGCCGGTGAACTGCTTCACTTCGCCGGCGGCGACCTTGGCGTAGAGCCCCTTGGGATCGCGCGCCGCGCAGGTTTCGTAGGAGGCCTTCACGTAGACCTCCAGCAGGTCCCCCCCGCCGACGATCTCCCGGACGAGGCGGCGCAGCTCGTCGTGCGGCGTGATGAAGGAGGCGACCACGACGACGCCGCAGTCGGCGAACAGCTTCGCGACCTCGGCGACGCGGCGGACGTTCTCGAGGCGGTCGGCGTCGGAGAAGCCGAGGTTCCGGTTCAGCCCGGTGCGGACGTTGTCGCCGTCGAGGGCCTTGACGAGCCGGCCCTCGTCGTGGAGGGCGCGCTCCAGCCGGTGGGCGAGGGTGCTTTTCCCGGAACCGCTGAGACCGTACATCCAGACCACTGCGCCGGACTGGCCGAGCAGGCCCTCCTTCGCCTCGCGCGGGAGCATGCGGTCGAATACCGGATAGAGATGTTCGGAGGGGGCGCTCATGGAATGGGAGGCGACTCGACGGGACTTTCCTCGATCAAATGACAAAGTCCAGATCCTCGTTCAGCCCGCACTCCCGCTTCAAGCCGAAGAAGCGGGTCTCCTCGGCCGTCATGCCGTCGGTCAGCTTCCGCGAGGTGTGCCAATCGCCGATGGAGACGTAGCCCTCCTCCCAGAGCGGATGGTAGGGCAGGTCGTGCTTGGCCAGATAGCGCCCCACGTCCTGGTCGGTCCAATCGACGATGGGATGCAGCCTGACGCGGCCCTTCTGCATGCCCAGGGCGGAAAAGCTTTCGCGGGTGCTGCTCTGCTGGCGCCGCACCCCCGCCATCACCGCCTGGAGGTCGAGCTCGGCGAGGGCCCGGTCCATCGGCTCGACCTTGTTCAGGTCGTTGTAGCGCTCGATTCCCTCGAGCCCCTGCTCCCAGAGCTTTCCCCAGCGCGTCTCCTGCCAGGCCGGGGAAAGGGGGCTGCGATAGACTTTCAAGTTCAGATGGAGCCGGTCGGTCAACTCGTCGATGAAGCGGTAGGTCTCGGGGAAGAGGTAGCCCGTGTCGATGAGCACCACCGGGATCCGGGCCCACACCCGCGTGGCGAGGTGGAGCAGCACCGCCGACTGCGCCCCGAAGCTGGAAGTCATTCCGAGGCGCTCGCCGAAATGGCCGAAGGCCCAGTCGATGCGGCCCTCGGGCGAAGTCGTCTCGAGCCGCCTGGCCAGCCCCGCGAAATCCCCGATGCCGAAGCGCTCCCCGGCCTCGGCGAAGAGGGAGTCGGACCGAAGGGCGATGGAAGGAAATTCGGACATTCGATAAAACGCCTATTCTTGATAGGATTTGTCGGAAATCGAGAGGAGAAGGAACATGAATTTCCCGCCTCGGTCAAGGAAATTTCATTTCGTGGGGCATGGAGCGCCGCCGGCGGCGGGCCGGACGCCCCGGCGGCAGGATGGCGTCGTCTCGATCCGAATCCACCATCACGGGAGAGGCATCCGAAGATTGGGCCGACGAAACCGGAGGGGCCGCGAACGTCCGCGCGACCGGCGAAGCCGCCTCAATAGCTCTTCGCGAAGACCACCCGTCCCTCGGCTGGCTTGCCGGTGAGGACGCAGGCGCCCGGGCCGCCCCGCAGGGCGGGATCCTTGGGGATGCAGCGCACCGTCACCTTCAGCTCCTGCTTCAGGGCTTCCTCGTCGTCGGAGTCGCCGGCCCAGTGGACCAGGGCGAAGCCGCCGTGGATCTCGGGCTGCTCGGCGCTCTCCGGCGTGAAGAAGCGGCGGAACTCCTCCATCGTCGCGATCTCGACGAGATGCTCGTCGCGGAAGGCGAGGGCGCGGGCGAGGAGCTGGTCCTGGATTTCCTGGAGGAGGGAGGAGATCCCGGCGACGGCCTCGGCCACGGGGAGAAACTGCTTGTCCTTGGGCGCACGGTCGCGGCGGGCGATGGCGACCTTGCCCCCCTCGAGGTCGCGCGGCCCGATCTCGATGCGGACGGGCACGCCCTTCTTGATCCATTCCCAGTTCTTGACGCCGCCGCCGAGGTCGCGACGGTCGATCTCGACGCGCACCGGATCGCCGTGGAAGCTCTGCGCGCCCAGCTCGGCGGCGAGCTGCTCGCAGGCGGCGAGGATGGGCGTCTCGTGCTCCGGCTTCGGCGTCACCGGCAGGATGACGACCTGCGTCGGCGCGACCCGCGGCGGCAGGATCAGTCCGTCGTCGTCGGAATGGACCATCAGGAGCGTGCCGATCATGCGGGTGCTGACGCCCCAGCTCGTCGTCCAGGCGAATTCGCGCCGGCCCTCGCGGCCCTCGAACTCGATTCCGGCGGCCTTCGAGAAATTCTGGCCGAGGAAGTGGGAGGTGCCCGCTTGGATCGCCTTGCGGTCCTGCACCATGGCCTCGACGGTGAAGGTGCTGAGCGCACCGGGGAAGCGCTCGGCCTCGGTCTTCTCCCCGGCGATCACCGGCACGGCGAGGTGGTCGGTGAGGAAGCGCTCGTAGACCCCGTGCATCTTCGTCGTCTCCTCCATCGCCTCGGCGGCGGTCTCGTGGGCGGTGTGGCCCTCCTGCCAGAGGAACTCCGCCGTGCGGAGGAAGAGGCGCGGGCGCATCTCCCAGCGCACCACGTTGGCCCATTGGTTGACGAGCAGGGGCAGGTCGCGGTAGCTCTGGACCCAGCGGGCGAAGGCCGCGCCGATGATGGTCTCGGAGGTGGGG
>CAYMMC010000359.1:0-4031 GCA_964391125.1 uncultured Akkermansia sp. | reverse complement strand
GGGATCGCCAGCGCCACGCTGACGCTCCACGCGGCGGTCGTCCAGGAGGAGATGCGGGGCTTCCGATTCGACGCCGAAGCGTCGGCGATGGATCAGTTCCTCCACTTCCTCGCCGGCGTCGCCCTGCGCGAGGAGGTGCTGAAGCTGCTCTGCTTCGCGCCGCTCGCATTCGCCCTGCGCAGGCGCGGGACGGCGCTGGAGGCTCTCGTCCTGGCCGGCATGACGGGCCTCGGCTTCGCCTTCCAGGAGAATCTCGCCTACTACCAGTCGGGGGCCGGCACCTTCACCGCCTGGGTGCGGCTGCTCACGGCGAACGCGCTCCACTTCTCCCTCACCGGCGTCGCGGGCCACGCGCTGTGGAGGATGCTGCACCGCCGCCTGCGGGGATGGGAGGAGTTTCTGCTCGTCTTCCTCGCCGTGGTGTTCGCCCACGCGCTCTACAATTCGCTGCTCTCGATGCCCGCCCTGGAAGGCTACTCCCCCCTCGCCCCGATCCTCGTCGCGGTGATCGCCTACCAGTATTTCGATCCTCTCCGCCAGCATCTCGACACCGCCGGCCTGCACCGCCGCCTTTCGCCCCTCGGCATCTTCGTGATGGGTTCGGCGCTGCTGACCTGCGCCATCCTCGTCGGATCGGCGGCGGCGATGCCCTTCCGCTTCGCGCTCGGCGCCTTCGCCTCAAGCGTCGCGGCGATGGTCCCCCTGGCCTTCGCCTTCATCGGCCGTTTCCGGGATCTGTAGCGCCGCGCCGTCTCAGAGAATAGGCCTCGACCGAGGTGAGGCGGATGAAGTCGGCGTGGTCGCCGCGGGCGAACTTCGAGAAGAGGCCGAGCTGGGTGCGGTGGCAGCCGAGCGCCCGCAGGCGGACGCGCTCGTGCCGCGTCCCGTCGAGGACGAGAAAGGCCTCGTCGTCCCAATTGATCAGCTCCGGCAGGGGATGGTCGGGCTGTCGCGCCGCGAAGCCGATCCAGGCCGGCCCCTCGTTCTCGGGCCCCTCCAAGGCGACCTTCACGGCTTCGTGGACGAGCAGATGGGCCGGATGCCAGTATTCGCCGCCGCTGCCGTGCGAAACCACGAGGTCGGCGCCGTCGAGGTGGGGACGGATCTGAGCGGCGAGGTCGGAAGGGGAAACCTCGGGGGCGAAGACCCGGTAGCCCTTCCCCTCGGGGTCGATATGCCCGAGGAAGACCAGTTCGTCGATGCCCAGGACCTCGCAGGACCGGCGCATCTCCTCGGCCCGGACGCGGCCCAGCTCCTCGCGGGGATGTCCGCCGCTGGGGCCGCCCTCGCCCTTGGTGAGGCAGAGCACGGTGCGCCTCGCTCCGATCCGCCCCAGCTCGCAGAGCAGTCCCGAGCAGAAGACCTCGTCGTCGGGATGGGCCACGACGACGACGGCCGAGGCGATGCCCGAAAGGACGCCGAGGCGATCCGAGGCCTCGTCGTCGAAGGAGCGGAAGCGGCGGAGAAGCTGCCGGGCGCGCTTCCGATAGAAGACGGGATCGCTCAGCTTCTGGGAAATCTTACGGAGCAGCTTCATGGGCGGGCTGCGGGGGGGCGCGGAGGAAGTCTAGCACGAATCGACGGAGCCGCTCCGCAAAGCGCGCCGGAGAGAAGCGGGCCGCCTGCTCGGGCATCCGGGCGGCCAGGGCCTCGGCGCGGGCGGGGTCGCGCAGGAGGGCGGCGATCTTCGAGACGGCCTCGTCCTCGCTCCCGAACTGCAGCTCGGGAAAGGGGACGATCTCCCCCGCCCCCCCGCTCGACGGAACGAAGGGCACGCAGCCCATCGCGGCCATCTCGGCGACGGCGATGCCGAAGGCCTCGATGCGGCAGGCATGCAGGGCGAAGGCGTGAGAGGCGAGGACGCGCTGCTTCTCCTCCGAGTGGAGGAAGCCGGGGGTCCGGATCCAATCGCGATGGCGCTCGGCGAGGGCGGCGATGCCCCGGGCATAGGACGATCCGTCGAAACGGCCCGCGATGGTGAAGGTGACGGGAAAGCCGAGCGACCGGACTCGTCCGAGGATGTCGACCATCCGTTCGATCTCCTTCTCCGGCACGATGCGCCCGAGACAGACGAAGCCGAGCGGATCGCGCCCGGTCCCGACCGGGGCGGCGGGCAGAGGCACGGGGGGGTGCAGCACGCCGGGACGCCCCATCCGGAAATGCTCCTGCAATTGCCCCGCCGTCCAGTCGGAGTTCGCGAGGACGAGGTCGCCCCGCTCGCGCAGCGGCGGGCGAGGGCCTCCGAGCCATTCGCCGCACTTCAGGTAGAGCCGCCGCAGCGGCGTGCCGCGGTGGCGCATGGCTTCGCGTCCGCCGGAGTGGAGGCGGCGGCGCATCGTCTCGCTGAAGCTGAAATCGCCCACGAGCTGGATCGCGGGGCGGCCGAAATGGATCGGATTGTAGGCGCTGAGGCAGAGGTCGAACCGGGGCGCGAGCCTGCGGCAGAAGCGCTCGAAATAGCGGGTCTGCAGATGGCTGAGCCGGCGCGGACCGTTCACGCCGGGCAGGGCCGGCGCCCGGACGAGCCGAAGCCCGGCGGGATCGACGCGGGTGCCGTAGGCGCGGTTGAGGCTTTCCCAGTCCGAGGCGGACAGGGGCGCGGCGGTGACGAAGGTCAGCGCATAGTCTCCCCCCAGCGCCTCCAGGGTCCACATCGCCGTGGCTTCCGACCCGCCCCGGGACATCCAGGGATGGGCGACGAGCAGGGACGGGCGCTTCATCGACGCAAGGCGGGCTCCGGTTCGCGCCGGGTTCCGGTCGACCCGGCGTCGCCTTCGCGCCGGGTCGGCTCCCAGACGCTGTTGCGGGGACCCCGGAGAAAGTCGCCGAACCCCAGAAACATCGCCGCGTTCATCGAGAGGAAATAGCGGGCAAAGCGGAACAGCCTCACCTGGCGCCCGCCGGTCTTCGCCTGCGCCCGGTCGACGGCGGCCATCGCGAAGGCAGCGGCGAGTCCGCCCAGCACCAGCAGGTGGGCGGGGTTGACCGGATCGAGGACGGTCAAGACGAGGCAGGAGAGCAGCGCGGCGATCAGAAGGAAGGGGCCGCACCAGCGCAGCCCCTTGTGCGACCAGAAGGCGAAGGCCGTCGGCAGGTCGCTGTTCCACGGCTGGAGAAAGGACCAGAACCGGCGCAGGTTCTGGAAGTTGCCCGCGGCGATGCGCCGCTTGCGGCGGAACTCCTCCCGGATGTCGGTGGAGACGGCCTCGTGGCAGACGGCCGCGGGATCGACGATGGCTTCCGCCCCCTGCTCGAAGCCGGCGTAGGTCTGGTAGAAGTCGTCGACGATGTGATGCGGCGGCACGGGGACGAAGAGCCGCGCCCGCATCGCGTAGCACGCCCCGAAGAGTCCGGCGACCCGGCCCCAGAGGACGCCCTCGGCGAACTTCACGGCGTTCTCCTGCCCGACGTAGGCCTCCTCCTGGTCGCCGATTCCGGAATGCTCGCGGGCGCGGTCGCGCACCGCCGCGCCGACCAGGCCCACCGGCTCGCGCCTGAAGTGCGAGGCGAGCCTCCGCAGCATCGGGGGCGTCCAGGCCACGTTGGCGTCGCAGAGGACGAAGAGGGCATCTCCGGGGTCGCGGAAACCGGCGGCCGCCAGCTCGGCGAGACGGTTGACGACGCGGATCTTGCCGTTGCGCCCTCCGAAGGGCACGAGCCGGAGCCGCGGATCCCGCGCCGCGAAGCGCCCCGCGATCTCGTCGCTGCGGTCGGTCGATCCGTCCGATCCGACGAAGACGCGCAGCCTCTCCGCCGGATAGTCCGAGGCGAAGATGGAGCGCAGCGTTTCCTCCAGCACCGCCTCCTCGTTGTGGACCGCCATGAGCACGGCGACCTCGGGAAATTCGTCGTCGTTCCGGAAGCGCTCCTCCGGCAGGGCGCGCCCCCGCGCGAGGAGGCGCACCAGCAGCGGATAGGCCACATAGCTGTGGGCGAGAAGCGCGAGCGAGCCCCAGAGCACGGTCGAGAGGAGGACAAGAAGAATCGTCATGGATCGGGAGCGGTGGCCTTCCCCCTTTCCGAAGGAGGTT
>CAYMMC010000358.1:0-4037 GCA_964391125.1 uncultured Akkermansia sp. | reverse complement strand
GGCGTTGAACATCGAGCCTGCGCCGGGCTCCACCTTCATGGACGCGAAGCACGTGGTGATTCTGATGCAGGAGAACCGCTCCTTCGACCACATGTTCGCGAACTTCCGCGGAGTGCGCGGACTGGACGATCCCCGGGCCATCACCCTGCCGGACGGGAATCCCGTCTTCCTGCAAACGGATGCCGAGGGAAACACCCACGCGCCCTTCGGCCTGGACATTCACGGCACCCAGTCCACCTGGATGGGCGATCTCCCGCACGGGCGCGACGATCAGGTCGCCGCCGGAAACCACGGCAAGCACGACCAATGGCTGAAGGCGAAACGCTCCCGCCGCCAGGGCTACGGGCATCTCCCCCTCACTCTGGGGTACTACGAGAAGCGGGACATTCCGTTCTATCACGCCTTCGCCGACGCCTTCACCCTCTGCGACCAGCATTTCTGCTCCGTGCAATCCAGCACCACGCCGAATCGCGTGTTCCACTGGACCGGCACCAATCGCGATCCGGACGATCCCGAAGCCCCCGCCCGGATGACGAACGGCGAGCTCGACCACCGCACCAAGGGTTCGTGGACGACCTTTCCCGAGCGCCTCCAGGAAGCCGGCGTCTCCTGGAAAATCTACCAGAACGAAATCAAGCTCCCCACCGGTTTCCGCGGCGACGAGTACTCCTGGCTCGGCAACTTCGGGGACAATCCGATGGAGTATTTCCCGCAGTACCACGCGGAGAGCCATCCTCCCCATGTCGCCTATTTGGAAGAGGAGGCCGGAAGATTGCGCGAGGAGCTGAAGAACCCCCTGGAACCGACGGGCGATCCCGGGAAGGACAAGAAGGCCGTCGCCGAGCGCGAGAAATTGCGCGGCGGGCTGCGACGTCTGGAGGAGCAGCTTTCCAAGGTGCCGTCCCTGGAAGATCCGGGGGAGCGCGATCTGCACCGGCGGGCCTTCGCCACCAACGCCGCCGATCCCCTCCACCGCAAAATGACGAGCCTCCAGTACGAGGACGGGAACGAGGCGGAGAGCGTCCGCGTGCCCGAGGGGGACGTCCTCTATCAATTCCGCAAGGACGTCGAGGAAGGGAATCTGCCCACCGTTTCGTGGCTGGTGGCGGGGCAACAATTTTCGGACCACCCCTCCGCCGCTTGGTATGGCGCGTGGTACGTCTCCGAGATCCTCGACATTCTCACCAAAAACCCGGAGGTGTGGAAAAACACCATCTTCCTCCTGAACTACGACGAGAACGACGGCTATTTCGACCATGTCCCGCCCTTCGTCCCGCCGTCGCCGGGAGCCCCCGCGACCGGGGCCGTCTCCGAGGGGATCGACACGACGCCGGAGTTCGACGCGAAGGGATTGCCCATCGGCCTCGGCTATCGGGTTCCGCTCATCGTCGCCTCGCCCTGGTCCCGGGGCGGCTATGTCTGTTCGGAAGTGTTCGACCTCACCTCCGTGCTTCGCTTTCTCGAGGTCTTTCTCGAAGGGAAGGGCGACAAAGCCATCCATGAACGCAACATCAGCGCCTGGAGACGCACCGTCTGCGGCGACCTGACCTCCGCCTTCCGCGCCAACGACGAGACCGCGCAGCCCCATCCGCACCCCCTCGAAAGGGACGCCTTCATCGAGAGCATCCATCGGGCGAAGAAGAAGGAGGCGCCGGTCTGCCGCGCCTTGACCGAGGAGGAGATCCTCGAAATACGTCAGGATCCGCGCCGCTCGAAGCGCCTGCCCGCCCAGGAGCCCGGCACCCGGCCCTCCTGCGCCCTGGCCTACGAGTTGCACGTGGACGGGAGGCTCGTGGGCGACGCGGTCTCGCTCGTCTTCGAGGCCTCCGGGCAACGCTTCGGCGAGAAAGCGCTCGGCGCTCCCTTCCAAGTATACGCCCCGCAGGGTTTTCTCGCGGACGCCGCCGGAAAGGGGCGGGACGCGACGCCGGTCTACGAACGAATGCGCCGATGGTCCTTCGCGGCGAAGGCGGGGGACCGCATCTCCCACGCCTGGCCGGTGGACGCCTTCCCGGGCGGACGCTACCATCTCGAGGTCCACGGGCCCAACGGCTTCTACCGGGAGCTTCGCGGCAGCAAGGCGGACCCCGAACTCGCCATCGAATGCCGCTACGAGGGAGAGGACAGCCTCGTTTTCCAATTGATCCCTTCGGCCCGTGCAAAAGAAAGCAAACTCACGGTCCGGGATCTCTCCTATGGCCGGGCGCCGCTCGAGGTGGCCCTTCTTCCCGGCAAGGAGTCGAAGATTGCGATTTCCCTGAAGGACAGCTCCCGCTGGTATGACCTGCAACTGAGCCTGTCCGACGACGATGCCTTCTCCCGCCGCTACGCTGGGCGCCTGGAGAACGGGCGGGACGGATCGACCGATCCTCTCATCGGTGGAAGGCGCCGGCTCGAGGTCTGAAGATGCCGGTGCGCCTCTCCGCCGGGCGGCAGGTCGCGCCCGGCGGGGCGGCCCTTTCCGAAAGCGGTCCAGGGGCGCTTCGCGGAACCTGAATCCGGAACTTGGAATCCCCCCCCGAAAGGCGCTTTTGGCTTGCCTTCGGGCGGGCTTCGTCCGACCGTCGAACGAGGCGGGAATGCCCGCCCAGCCTCAGGAATGGGCTCTTTCTTTCCTGTCTTCCCATGACCATCGACCCACTGCACCGACCTGTCCTCGATCCCGGCTTCCAACCCGCCGCGCTCTGGCACCGCGCCTACGGCCAACGGGCCGAAAGCGACCCTGCGGCGAAGCCTCTCGCGATCGCGCTGGTCCGCGCCGACGGGACGGTGTCCCGCCACGATCTGCGGGTGCTGCCCCACACGGGAGAGAACGTGGCGCTGAACCGGAAGATCGTGGAGCGCCTCGTCAAGTTCCTGCTGTGGCAGCGGGGCGGCTGCCGCATCGTCGTCGGCGGCGATCCGGAGATCGCGGCCATGGTCGCCGGGATCTACTGCCCCGGGGGCGAGCGCTCCTTCGACCACGCCTTCATGGGCGGGAAGATCTACGGTCGCCCCATGGTGGTGGAGGGCGTCGCGCTCGACGAGGTGCCGGCCGGGAACGAAAGCGCCGTGCCGCTGGGCCGGAATCTCGACGGCTGCCGCATCGGCTTCGACCTCGGTGGCAGCGACCGCAAATGCGCCGCCGTGATCGACGGCGAGGTGGTCTTTTCGGAGGAGGTGGTCTGGGACCCCTACTTCCAGAGCGATCCCGCCTACCACTTCGCCGGGATCGACGACACCCTGCGCCGGGCTGCGGCGCACTTGCCCCGCGTCGACGCCATCGGGGGCAGCGCCGCCGGCGTGTACGTCAACAACGAGGTCCGCGCCGCCTCCCTTTTCCGAGGCGTCTCGGAGGAGGACTTCGAGAAGCGGGTCCGCCGCATTTTCTTCGACCTCAAGGAGAAGTGGGGGCAGGTGCCCTTCGAAGTGGTCAACGACGGCGAAGTCACCGCCCTGGCCGGCTCCATGTCGATGAACGACAACGCCGTGCTCGGCATCTCGATGGGCACCAGCCTGGCGGGAGGCTACGTCAATGCCGAAGGGCGCATCCTGCCCTGGCTCAACGAGCTGGCCTTCGTCCCCATCGACTACCGCGACGACGCTCCGCTGGACGAATGGTCGGGAGACGTCGGATGCGGGGTCCAGTACTTCTCGCAGCAGGGCGTGGCCCGGCTCGCACCCCTCGCCGGGATCGAGCTGCCCGGGGACATGCCCTTTGCGGAGCGGCTCGTCGAGGTGCAGCGGCTGATGGCCGAGGGGGACGAGCGAGCCTCGCGCCTCTACGAGACCATCGGCGTCTGCTTCGGCTACGCCGTCGCCCACTACGCGACCTTCTACGAGCTGAGGAATCTGCTGATCCTCGGCCGGGTGACGAGCGGGCGAGGCGGCGAGGTGATCCTGGAGAAGGCGGCCGAGGTGCTCGCCGACGAGTTCCCCGGACTCCACCGCCGGATCCGCCTCCGCACGCCGAACGAGCAGGACAAGCGCCACGGCCAGGCGGTGGCTGCGGCGAGCCTGCCCAAACTGGCCTGATCCATCCCCGAACCCATCCCTGC
>CAYMMC010000357.1:0-4047 GCA_964391125.1 uncultured Akkermansia sp. | reverse complement strand
CCGGCTGGTCGCGTACGATGTAGAGTTCGGCGAAGACCCCGAACAGGCGCCCCAGGATGTAGTCGGACTTGCGGTCGAGCTGCTGGAGCTGCCGGCGGCGGAAGACGAGGTCCAGGGCGAGGCGCTTGTAGAGGGCGCATTCCGCCTCGATCTCGGGATCGATGGCGAGGCGGTAGCGATGCCTCGCGCTGAGATCGGCGAGGAAGGCGTCGGCCCCCTCCGTCTCGACCAGCTCCACCGCGCCGACGAAGCGACCGATCTTCTTGCCGATGCTCGACTCGACCCGCCCCCTTCGGATGGAGTCGGAGAGCTCGTCGAGTAGCTTGCCCTCCGCCGTCGTCAGCGTCTGCGCATCTCGCCATCGCGCGATTTCGTCGATGCGGATGAAGCCGGCCTCGATGCCGTCGGCGATGTCGTTGAGGGAGTAGGCGGTGTCGTCGGCCCAGTCCATGATGCGGCATTCGATGGAGCGGAAGGCGTTGCGCTCGCGTCCCGGCGGCAGTTCGGCGGGAAAGGGCCGACCCGCCATCGCGAAGCCGAGCACGGCAGCCTGGTCGGTGTAGAGGAAGTGGTTCGGCTGGTCCGCGACCTCGCCGTGGAGGGTCTTGTACTTCAGGACGCCGTCCACGAGGGCGCGGGTGGGCCGCATGCCGCGGTCGGGGGAGAAGAGGATCTTCGTCAGGATGCGCAAAGTCTGCGCGTTGCCCTCGAACCCGCCGTAGGGCTCCATCAGCCGGTGCAGGGCGCGCTCCCCGGTGTGGCCGAAGGGCGGATGTCCGATGTCGTGGGCGAGGCAGACCGCCTCGACGAGGTCGGGGTCGATGGAATGCCCCGGCCCGAGATGCGGCGAGCTTCGGTTGAGGCGCTCGCAGAGGCTGCGCCCGATCTGGGCGACCTCGATGGAGTGGGTGAGGCGGGTGCGGTAGAAGTCGTATTCGCCGCTGAAGAAGACCTGGGTCTTGTTCTGCAGGCGCCGGAAGGCCGAGGTGTGGATGATGCGGTCGCGGTCGATCTGGAAGGCGCTGCGGTGCTCGCCCTCGCGGGGCGGCGACTCGCCCGCGCTTTCGATCCGCTCCCGGTCGAAGTCTCCGTAGAAATCGTTCTGCATGTCCGTCTTCACGCCGGATCCTATCCCCTTGCGGCGCTTCCGGCAAAGCGCCGTTTGATCTTCCGCCATTTGCGTAAATCGTGGGGGAGCCGGAGCGCCGCGCCCATCCGTCCATCGACCATGTCTTCTCAAGCCCTTCAGGATTCGGAGCCGGACAGGCCTCGCCTCGCGGATCTCGGACTCCTGGTCATCCGCCTTCTCTCCGTCTCGACCTTCGTCTACTACCAGCTCGCGAGCCAGCTCGGGCAGGCCGTCGAGCATCTCTGGGAGGAGACCCCGTGGAGTCTCGTCGACCAGCTCGGCGAGCTCGGGCTGCCCGCGCCCTGGTTCCTCGCCCCCTTGGCCGTCGCCCTCATGGCGACCTCGCTCCTCGGATTGCTGCTCGGCTTCCTCGCCCGCTTCAACGCCCTTCTCCTCGTGCTGATGGCCGGATTCGTCCTGCTCTCCGCCGTCACGCTCTCGCCGACCTTGAACCCCCAGACCCTCGCCCTCTACCTAGGCATCTTCGCCGGCTTCGCCTGCGGCGGCGCCGGTCGCCTCTCCCTCGACCATCTCCTCGCCGGAAGGCGGGCGCGGCGCGGAGGGGAGTGAGTTCGACGATGTGTTCGCCCGCGATCTGATTGCGGGCAAGATCCGCCGGCTCGTCGGCGCCGGGCCGCCCGAAGCGGAGATCGCGAAAAGGCGGCGAAATTCCTCTTGAAAGCGGGGCCGGGAGCCACGTTGATCCCGGATGCCTTCATTCGAAGAACTAGGACTCTCCGGCCCGGTGCTACGGGCCATCGCCAGAACCGGCTACACCGAACCGACGCCCATCCAGGCCCAGGCCATTCCCGCCGCCCTCGAGGGCCGCGACATCGTCGGCGCCTCCCAGACCGGCACCGGCAAGACCGCCGCCTTCGGCCTGCCCATCATCTGCCGGATGCAGCCCTCGACCCGCGTCCAGTGCCTCGTGCTGGAGCCGACCCGCGAGCTGGCCGCCCAGGTCGAGGACCAGATGAACGTCTTCTCCTACTACAAGCCGCTCAACGTCGTCCTCCTCCACGGCGGCGTCGGCTACGGCCACCAGATCGAGGCGCTCGAGAACAAGCCCGACGTCATCATCGCGACCCCGGGGCGCATGCTCGACCACATGGAGAAGGGCAACCTCGACCTCGGCGAGGTGGGGTTCCTCGTCCTCGACGAGGTCGACCGCATGCTCGACATGGGCTTCCTCCCCGACGTGAAGCGCATCATCGACCAGTGTCCCAAGGACCGCCAGACCCTCTTCTTCTCGGCGACGATGCCGCCCGCGATCCAGACGCTGGCGAACTGGGCGCTGCGCGACCCCGTCTCCGTCGAGATCGGCGAGCGCCGCTCCCCCGCCGAGACCGTGACCCACGCCTTCTACCCCGTCGGCATGGACCAGCGCGACGAGCTGATCGTCGAGATCATCAAGCAGACCGGCTTCGAAAGCATGATGATCTTCACCCGCACCAAGAAGGAGGCCGACGCCCTGCTGCCCCGCATCGAGGCGATCAAGGGCACCCGTCCCGCCGCCCTGCACTCCGACATCCGGCAGAGCGACCGGACCAAGGCCCTCCAGGGCTTCCGCGACGGCACCTTCAACATCATCGTCGCCACCGACATCGCCGCCCGCGGGCTCGACATCTCCGGCGTCACCCACGTCATCAACTACCGCGTCCCCGAGAACCCCGAGGACTACGTCCACCGGATCGGCCGCACCGGCCGCGCCCAGAAGGAGGGCGACGCCTTCACCATCCTCACCGCCGACGAGCTGGAGAACGCCCGCTCCGTCGAGCACTTCATCGGACAGAAGATCGAGAAGCGGAAGCTGGAGGGCTTCCCCTACAACTACACCGCCCTGCTCGAGGACAATCCGCAGCCGCTGCGCAAGAAGCGCCCCGCCCCGAAGCGGAGGAGGTGAGGTTCGAGGGATTGAGGTTTTGAGGCTTTGAGGTTTTGAGGCTTTGAGGTTTTGAGGCTTTGAGGTTTTGAGGTTTTGAGGGATTAAGGAATTGAGGAATCGAAGATTTATGAAATACGCCATCTGCAACGAGACTTTCCAGGACTGGCCCTTTGAGAAGGCATTCGCCTACGCCCGCTCCGTCGGCTACACGGGGCTGGAGATCGCCCCCTTCACCCTCGGCAAGCCGATCCCGGACTTCGGCGCCGAGGACCGCGCCGCCCTCCGCGGGCAGATCGCCGACGCGGGACTGGAGTGCGTGGGCCTGCACTGGCTGCTCGCGAAGACCGAGGGCTTCTACCTGACCACGCCCGACGAGGCGGTGCGCGAGCGCACCGGCGCCTACCTCGCCGAACTCGCCCGCCTCTGCCGCGATCTCGGCGGGACGATCATGGTCCTCGGCTCGCCCCAGCAGCGCAACCTGCTGCCCGGCGTCGACCACGGACAGGCCATGGACTACGCCGCCGACACGATCCGCCGGGCCATGCCCGTGCTGGAGGACTGCGGCGTCACCCTCGCCCTCGAGCCCCTCGCCCCGAGCGAGGGCGACTTTCTCAACACCGCCGCCCTCGGCATCGAGCTGGCGAAGAAGGTCGATTCGCCGAACTGCCGCCTCCACCTCGACGTGAAGGCGATGTCGAGCGAGTCCGACCCCATCGACCAGGTCATCCGCGACAGCCGCGACTGGATCGCGCACTTCCACGCGAACGACCCGAACCTGCTCGGCCCCGGCATGGGCGAGGTCGTCTTCGACCCCATCTTCAAGGCGCTGAAGGACGTCGGCTACGAGGGCTGGGTCTCCGTAGAGGTCTTCCGCTACGAGCCCGGCATCGAGACCATCTGCGAGGAGAGCATCCGCTACATGCGCGAGGTCGAGGCCCGGGTGTGAGGACGGAGTCCGGCATCGGAGCCCCCGCGTGCGTCCGGGCGTCTGGATCGCCGGGCCGCCGGAGTTTCCCCGAACGGCGGTAGGCGC
>CAYMMC010000356.1:0-4049 GCA_964391125.1 uncultured Akkermansia sp. | reverse complement strand
GGATAGGGGGGGAGCGGCGGAACGCAAGCCCCGCCCCCGCCGCGAGGGCGGCGGTCAGCCCAGCCCGACGAAATCGCTCACGGCGTGCCAGAGGCGCTGCACCATCCGCTTGCGCCGCTGGGCCTCCTCTTCCTTCAGGCGCTGTTCGCGCACGGCCTCGTCGTGGGCGACGAGGCGCTGGTGGTGGCGCTGGACCCGCCCGACGAACCAGCGCCAGGTCGTGCCGGGCTTGCCGTTCTCGAGAAGGAAATGCGGGCAGTCCTTGTTGGGCGTCGAGTAGCCTTCGCGGGGCCAGTGGTAGTGGGCGCGGAGGTTCTCGACGGGAATCTTGTGCTGGTGCATCAGCGTGGCGGCGAGCTTCGCGGTGCGCTCCATGGTGGCGAGCTGGTCGTTGCCCTTGTGCTCGCACATCTCGATGCCGATGGAGTAGCGGTTGCCCGGTCCGTCGAAGTCGGCGTGCTCGCCCCGCTCGCTCGTGGGCAGGTGCTGGACGACGGAGTCGCCCTGGACGGTGAAGTGCCAGCAGAGGTAGCCGCAGACGCCGCCGCGCAGCGCCCCGCGCTTCAGCGCCTTGGCGTGGGCGTAGGCGTCGCCGGTGTAGTTCTGCGTGCTGTGGATCGTGATGTAGCGCGGCGTCATCTCGCGGAAGAGACGGCGCCCGTATTTGCCCTCGGGGATGAGATCCACCTTCAGGTTCAGCTCCTTCTGCGCCTCCCCCGGATTCAGCGGGTTGCTGGACACGGCCCCGAGCTGACGCTCCCAGATCTGGCCTTTCGAGGAGGAGCTGCTCGGGCTGGTCTTGCAGGAGACGAGGATGAGAAACGCCGAGGCGGCAAGCGAGGAGAGGAAGATGACGGTGTGCCGATTCATGATTCCTGGAACGATGTCGATTCGAGAGGAGGGGAAAAATACCTGTTTTTGGCGGCCTTCGCAAATTGATCAGGGAATTTTAAAATCTTTCCAAGGATGAAAATCAACCGTTCCTTCGGTCCTGCCGACGGAGTCAGGTGAGGAAGGGGTTCGTCGCCTTCTCCCTGCCGATCGTCGTCGCCGGACCGTGCCCCGGCAGGACCTGGGTGTCGTCGGGCAGGGGCCAGAGCGTTTCGCGGATCCCGGCGAGGAGCAGATCGTGGTCGCCGTTGGGGAAGTCGGTGCGCCCGATGCTGCCGGCGAAGAGCACGTCGCCCCCGACCAGCACCGGCCGGTCGCGCAGCTTGAAGCAGACGCTGTCCGGGGAATGGCCGGGCACGTGGAGCAGGTCGAGGAGGAGTCCGCCGAGATCGATCGAGCCGAGTCCAGAGAAGCGCCGGTCCACCGCGTAGGCGTCGATGGGGCACGGGATGCCCATCATGCGCTCGAGCCGCTTCGAGAGGATCAGATCCTCCGAGGGCGCCGAATGCGCGTAGACCGGGCAGCCGAACTCCGCCTGGATCCTTCCCGCGTCGAGGACGTGGTCGTGGTGCTGGTGGGTGAGGAGGAGGGCCTCGGGCCGCGCGCCCTCCGCCGCGAGCCAGGCGGCGATGCCCTCCGGCGCGTCGAAGACCCAGGCGCGGCCGCCGGAGCGGACGAGATAGCCGTTGGTCTGGAAAAGGCCGCCGCAGTAGGCTTGGATTTGGAGATCGGACATGGCGACTTCGGTAAGGCAAAACCGCTTTCGTTCAACTTTTCCCCATGCGCGAAGGCGGAAAGCGCGGTATGGAATCCGGGTCCATGCCGCTCCGCTTCGAATGCCCCCATTGCTCCTCCCGCCTTTCCGCCGTCCGGGAGCTCTTCCACGCGACCATGGACTGCCCCGACTGCGGGAAGGAGTTCATGGTGCCCGCCCCCGAGGACATCAAGCTGCCGACCCACGATCTGAAGTTCTTCTGCCCCCGGTGCCGCCGCAAGCTCTCCGCCGCGCCCGCTCAGTTCGGCACGGAGATGCCCTGCCCGTTCACCGACTGCGGCGAACTCCTCCAGGTCCCCGAGCCGGACTGGAAGCCGCTGGCGGGCGGAACGTGAGCGCGGCCGCGCCGCCCTCCGCCCAGGTCCCATGAAGCCCAGCCCCGAACCCGTCGATCCCGCCCGTCTCCACGAGCTCGCCCACGCCGTCATCCGCGAAGCGAAGTTCCCCATGCTCGCCACCGTGGATCCCGAGGGGCAGCCTCGGGTGCGCCCCGTCTCGCCGGTGCGCGTCGACGACGACTTCACCGTCTTCGTCGCGAACCTCGCCGTCTACCAAAAGACCGGAGAGATCGCGGCCAACCCCCGGGTCGAGCTCGCCTACCTTTCCCCGCGCCACGACCAGGTCCGCATCGGCGGCCGCGCCGTGGTCGAGACCGACGCCGCGGTCGTCGCCGCCATCTGGGAGGGGAATCCGCTGCTGCGCCAGTATCTAGGCTCTCCGGAGAACCCGCAGTTCGTCCTCTACCGCATCGAGCCCTCGCGGGTGCGCTTCATGCGCGAATGGGCCTTGGACTACCACGAGGTGCCCCGGACAAAACCCTCTTGACTCTCCGGTCCGGCCCTGTTGACTCCGGCATGTCCACCCCCGCCCCCGCCAAGGTCGGTCTCGCCACCGCCATCGCCATCGTCGTCGCGAACATGATCGGCACGGGGGTCTTCGGCAGCCTCGGCTTCCAGGTCGCCGCAATCCCCTCCGGCTTCCCCATCATGCTGCTCTGGCTGGTCGGCGGGATCGTGTCCTTCTGCGGGGCGGTCTGCTACGCCGAACTGGCCTCGATCTTCCCGAAGTCCGGGGGCGAATACCACCTCCTCACGCGGGCTTGGCATCCCTTCGTCGGCTTCCTCGCGGGCTGGCTCTCGGTCACGGTCGGCTTCGCCGCGCCGGTGGCGGCGAACGCGGCCCTGCTGGGCGGCTACATGGGCAGCATCACGGGGCTCTCGCCGCTGTGGTTCGGCGTGCCGGTGGTGCTGCTCGTCACCCTCGTCCACCTCGGCAAGCTGAGCAGCATCGGGATCTTCCAGTCGGGCTTCACCTACGCGAAGGTGGGGCTGATCCTCGTGCTCGGCATCCTCGCCTTCGTCCTAGGCACGGCGCAGCCGGTCTCCTTCCTGCCGCGGGAGGGGGACGGCGAGCTCATCGCCTCCAGCGGCTTCGCCGTCTCCCTCGTCTACGTGCTCTACGCCTACACGGGGTGGAACGCGGCGACCTACATGATGGACGAGGTGCGGCGGCCCGAGCGGACCGTGCCCATCGCCCTGCTCGTCGGCACGCTGCTGGTCACGGTGCTCTACCTCTTCATCAACGCGGCCTTCCTCCACGCCACGCCCATCGAGAAGATGGCGGGCCAGGCCGAGGTGGGCCTGATCGCGGCGGAGTCCATCCTCGGTCCGAAGGGCGGCATGGTCATGGGCATCCTCATCAGCTTCGGCTTGATCTCGACGATCAGCTCGATGACCTGGGCGGGGCCGCGCGTCACCGCCGCCATCGGACGCGACCACCGCAGGTTCCGCCTCCTCGGCCGGACCAACCGGAACGGGGTCCCCGCCGTCGCCGTGCTGCTGCAGGGGGCCATCGTCCTCGTCCTCGTCGCCTCGGCGACCTTCGAGCAGCTCATCAACTACGTGCAGGCCCTGCTGACGATCTGCTCCCTGATGGTGGTGGTCGGCGTCGTCGTGCTGCGCCTCCGCCGGCCCGACCTGAAGCGCCCCTACAAGGCCTGGGGCTATCCCTTCACGCCCCTCGTCTTCGGCGCGGTGAGCCTCTACGTGCTCTGGTTCCAGGTGCAGCAGCGGACCACCGAGTTCTTCTGCGGGCTCGGGACCTTGGCGCTCGGGGTGCTCGTCTACCTGCTCTTCGTGAGAGGGGAGAAGGTGGAGGAGGGGGCGTGACGGGACGGCCATCCCCATGGCGTTTTGGGCTCATGGCCCGGACCTTGAGCCTGAGTCGGAGCCGTTTCCAAGGCTCTTTCAGTCTCTTGCGATCGGCCTGGACATGGAGCCACCCTGCGCCATCTGCCGTGGCGCCGTCCATGGTCCTTTCGGATGAGGGAAGGCCGATATGAAGGGGAAGGCCGATGCACGCCGGAGCGGCCCGCAGCCGATCC
>CAYMMC010000355.1:0-4052 GCA_964391125.1 uncultured Akkermansia sp. | reverse complement strand
TGCCAAGGCCACCGCAGCTTCCTTTGTTGTGCCAGAAACGGTCGTTAATCCGTATGAGTAGGGACGGTTCCGTCGGGGAATCGCGAGCAACGCCCGGGATCGGGGCAGCGCGCTGGACCGGATGCCCGACGGTCACGACGAACTCCTCGAAACCGCCGGCCGGGAACAATCCGCAGTGGCTCTCGGCGCCCAGGGTTCGCGAGCGCTTGTTGCCATCGGAGCAAGGCGACACGGGGCAGGCGCCTTGGAGGGGGCACGAACGTCCGGCCCGCCTGGCAAGGAATCCCGGTCAGAAGCCCGAATCCGGCGCACTGTTGAAGTCGTAGACGCTCTCGCCGTTCGGACCGTAGTGGCCGTATCCCTCGTAGCGGATGTCCGTCGAGGCGGGGCCGCTGTAGAGCTCCTCCTGATCGCGGAGCCAGTCGTCGTGGGCCCGGTCGTCGGGCAGCAGCCATGCGTAGCCGGGATCCGGGCTCGTCGGAGGCGCCGGGGGCGCGGTCGGCGGGTCGATCGGCGTCTCGGGACCCGCCGGAGGTCCGGGTGGCGTCGGAGGCACGGGCGGCAACGGAGGCGCCTCCGCCAGCACGATGGTGTCGTAGTAGAAGGCGTAGTTCGGACCCAGGGATCCGCCCACCGGGGCCGGACCGCTGCCCAGGCTGTTGTCGTGCTCGGCCGGATTCAACAGATCGCCGTCCAGGGTCTCGATGTAGTTGGCATACTCGTCGTCCTCCTGCACCGGCCAAGGGTCGTTGCCCCCCTCGTAGACCGTCCCCGCGATCCAGGCTCCGGCCTCCACTCCGTTGTTCCCCCGCCGCGGCAGATAGAACCTCACTTCGCTCCCTCCGAATTCGCTCGACGCGTCGGCGAACAGCGATCCGCCCGACGGGTCGTCCGGCGCGCTCCGGGACACCCCGATCCAAGTTGCCGTCCCCGTGCCGAGCGTCGCCGGGCTGGAGGAGCCGACGTGCCCGCTCTCCCCCGCCTCCATAGCGATGTCCCCGCTAGCCGACACTTGCACGGTCCCACCGCGCTGGCCCGTCCCGCCGTGGACCGCGAAGCCCTCCCGCAGATCGTCCCCGTGGCCGATCTTCGCGTAGACCGCGTTGTCGTGGCTCCCGCTGCGCATCCGGATGCTGCCGCCCGCCTCCACCGTCAGCTCACCGTCCATATCCGCGTCGGCCATCGCTCCGCCGTGACCGATCTGGGCGTAGGATGCGCCGCCAACTCCGCCGAACAGTTCGACGTCGTCCGCCACGGTCACGTCGATGTCCCCGGCGATGCTGCCCGCGGTGGCCGCCTGCCCGC
Source organism: uncultured Akkermansia sp. (assembly GCA_964391125.1). GTDB lineage: Bacteria > Verrucomicrobiota > Verrucomicrobiia > Verrucomicrobiales > DEV007 > Arctic95D-9. Next base: position 2,747 of record CAYMMC010000355.1, on the reverse strand, counting down.
CATGGCCGATCTGCGCGGAGGAGAACGAGCCTCCCCCCCGCAGCAGCAGCCCCCCGAGAGAGTCCACGAGAATATCGCCGACGGGGTCCGCGCCCATGGCGCCCTGGGCGCGGTGGCCGATCTGGGCGTAGGAGCTGATCGCGCTTCCGGCGACGACGGACAATCCGCCTTCCCTGGCGAGCACCGCGATGCCGCCGCTCGGCGAGACGCCTCCCGTGGGGATGGCGCCGATCTGGGCGTAGCCCCCGCCGCGGGCGTCGCTGCCGATCACCTCGACGGCGTGGCCGAGCACGGTGGTGGTCCCGCCGGCGCTGCCCACCGCCGACGCGACCGTCTGGGAACCGCCGCCGATGGACACCCCTCCTCCGCCGTTGCCCCAGGCGCCGGCGGCGGCCCGGACCGCCGAGGCGTCCAAACGCAGTTCGTCGATGGCCGGCAGGGCCCCCGGATCGATGTCTTCGACGAGCCCCGTGGTTCCGTCCCAGCCGGCCACCACGCTGACGTCCCCTGCCCCGCTGTTGTGCGCGAGGCCGAGGACTTCGACATCCCCCGCCGCGAAGAGATCCAGATGGTGGGCGCTGTCGCCTCCCGCCACGAAGCCCCGGTAGTAGAGGCTTCCTCGGGTCACCCCGATCTCCACGCTGCCCGCGTCGAGCATGTCGCCGACCATGCCTAGCTCGCTCGCCGAGAGCTCCAGGTATCCCGTGACCAGGGCGAAGCGCGAGGGCGCCACCGTTCCGCCCGACCCCAGATGCCCGAGGAAGGTGAGCGAAGCGTTGTCGACGAGCCGCGTGGCGCCCTCCACCCGCAGCAGGACATCGCCCCGGCGGGTTCCGCCCGCGTAGGCCGCCGCCTCGGCGATGCCGCCGTGGCCGACCATGGCGTAGGCGTTGGCGGTGGTGCCGCCGTCCACGAGGAGATCGCCGGTGCTCACCAGATGCAGGTCGCCCGCGACATTCCCCGAAAAATCCAGACCGCCGTGGCCGATCTGGGCGTAGGCCCGGTGGCCCGCCGCATCGACGATCACATCCCCCGACGTGGCGACCACGCTGACCGATCCGGAGACGTTGCCGCTCGATGCGTTGTTGGAATTGGTGAGGCCGCCTCCGGAGCCGATCTGCGCGTAGGCGGCGCCGCCTCCGCCCGCACGGAGCGACACCGAGGCGCCCGAGACCTCCACGGCGGCTTCCTTGTCGCCGTCCCGCCCCGCGCCGCCCGCGCCGATCACGGCCGAGGCGTTGGTGCCGCCTCCGGCGACGAGCTCGACCGCCCCCGTCGCCCGGACGCTGGTCGCCCCGTCGGCCAGGGCGCCCGATCCGCCCAATCCCCCCGCCCCGATCTGGGCGTAGGCGTTGCCGCCGCCGTTCGCGGCGTTGACGGAGACTCCGCCGCCGAGGGCCCGGACGATGGTGGCGCCCGTCACCGCAGCGACGTTGTTGACGCCCCCGCCCGCGCCGATGCGCGAGTAGGAAGTGCTCCCCGAACCCACCTGAAGGGAAACGCTCTCCCCATGCACGACGGTGGCCCCGATCTGCGAGCCGTTCAGCAAACCGCCCAGCCCGATCTGGGCGTGGGCCTCGGACCCGGCGCCTCCGCGGACTTCGATGTGTCCTCCGCCGAAGGACGTGCCGGTCAGCGGATTGAAATTGACGAGGACGTCGCCGGTGAGGGTGCCGTTGCTCCCGCTGCCGCCGTGCCCGATCTGGACGAAGGAGCGGGCCCCCGAGCCGCCGAGCAGATCCACCCCGTCCATCGCCACCGCCACCACCACATCCCCGGCGGCGCCGTGGTTGCCGACATGGTTGCGTCCGCCGTGGCCGATCATCGCGTAGGCGTCTGTGGCGCCGCCGCGGAGGCTGATTCCCGCGCTGGAGAAGGCCACGATGTTGCCGCGGGTGCTGCCGCTGGCGCCCAAACCGCCGTGGCCGACCTGGGCGTAGGCCCCTCCCGTGCCGGAACCGGCATGGAACTGGATCGGTCCGCCGCCGATGGGATTGAAGCTGAGCGGGTCGATGTTGAGAAAAATGTCGCCTCTGAGCTGGCCGGAGACGGCGCCGCCGCCATGGCCGATCTGAGCCAGGGCACGGTTGCCGTTACCTGCGGTGAAGGCGATTCCGCCGGAGCCCGAGACCACGATCCGCCCGTCGTGGTTTCCTCCCGTTGCCGGTCCACCGTGTCCGATCCGGGCCTGTCCGTCCTCGCCTCCGCCGGCGGTGAAATTCACCGCTCCCCCGGCGGCATTCACGACGATGTTGCCGCTGTTGCCTGCGCCAGTGCCACTGGCCGCCTCGGCGCCTCCGTGACCGATCATGACGCTGGCGCGCAAGCCCGAGGAGCCGGCCTTGCCGGTGATGGAGCCCGCCGCCTCCACCAGGATGTCGCCGGAATGGTCCCCCTTGGCCAACCTCCCTCCGTTGCCGATCTGGACGTAGGCGTTCTGGGTGGTGCCGGCCTGCAGGAGGATGTCGCCGCCGCTCAGCACGGTGACCTTGCCGACGCGGTTGCCCGCGCTGCCCTGGATGCCGCCGTGTCCGATCTGGGCGTAGCGCTCGATCCCGCTAGCGCCCTGGCCCGCCGTGACGGTGACGTCGCCTCCGGCGGCGACATGCACCGCCCCCGTGGCAGCGCCCCCGGCGGTGCGTCCGCCATGGCCGACTTGCGCGTAGGTGTCCTGCCCGGAGGCTCCGGCGGTCACGTGGATCCCGCCGCCGGCATTCAATGTCACCGCCCCGTCCCGCTTGCCTTCG
>CAYMMC010000354.1:0-4053 GCA_964391125.1 uncultured Akkermansia sp. | reverse complement strand
TACAAGGCTCCGACCACCCCGAAAAGCCTCTTAAGTCCGTGCCATTCTTCCCCCCCGTTTAGACCCCGTTTGCCGTCTAGGGCTGGAAGCCCAGCCGGGCGAAGGGGATGCGAGCAGGCCAGGGAATCCAGGGGGGCAGGTCAAGGCGGAATGGGAAAAAATCCAAATCCGCGCCGACCGGCGTGTTGCGCCATAGAAAAATGACACCGAAGCGATTTTCTGAGGCGCGGCTGCCGGATCGGGCGACTCCGTCCTTGCGTTCCGCCCACCGACGGCCAAGACTTTGCCGCCCATGCCGCGCACCGCCCCTTCGTCCGCCACCAGCCCTCCGCCTTCGGCGCCGGGCGCCTTCGAGCTCACCCCGGGAGGGGCCTTGCTCTACCGCGGCGAACGCAGGGATCTCGGGCGGGCCTTCGCCGAGGGCGACGCGGCGGGCCTGGTCGCCCTCGGCGGCCACCCCGCCGGCGAGGGGGCCGACGACACGCTGCGCTATTGGAAGACGTTCGCCGACGCCTTCGTGCGCGAACTCTGCCAGATCCCGGACGGGGCCGAGGCGCTGCCCGAGATCCCCGCGCCCGACGCGACCGCCCTCGCCGGCTGGGTCCTCGACGCTCCGCCGATGCGCGGGGCGGAATACCTCTCGACCGAAACGCTTTTGGCGCTCTGGGACCGTCTCGAAGGCTGGACGAGGGCGCGCGTCGCCGCGCCGCTGACCGTCGCCGCCTTTCTCGCCTCGCACGCGCCGGCTTGGTCGCGGGTCGGACGCGTCACCTTGCATCTCGCGGAGAACAAGACGGACCCGGATCTCCCCTTCGCCTTCCTCGCGACCTACGCTTCGGACCTCTCCCAGGCGGGGAGGCTCCGCCAGCTCCCGCTGGGAAGGGCGCTCCAGGAATATGGCGGGGCAAAGGACAAGGCGGCCTTGCTCAAGCTGCTGACCCCGATCCACGCCGCCGCGAAGACCTGCCCGCTGATGGCCGACCTGGTGGAGAGCGGCGACGTCTTCCACCCGCTCGCCTGGACCCCGGCGGAGGCCTACGGCTTCCTCCAGTCCGTCCCGAAATACGAGGACGCCGGCCTGCTCGTGCGCCTGCCGAACTGGTGGCGGAAGCGAGGCCCGCGCCCGCAGGTCTCCGCCGTGGTGGGCCAGAGGAAGGGCGCCGGAATCGGCCTGGACGCCCTGCTCGACTTCAAGCTGGAGGTGGTCGTCGAGGGCAAGTCGCTTTCAAAAAAAGAAGTCGACGCCCTCCTCTCCGGCGACGAGGACGGGCTCGTCTTTTTCCAAGGCCAGTGGATCGAGGTGGACCGGGAGAAGCTGCGCCAGGCGCTCGACCACTGGAAGTCCATCGCCCAGGACGGCATCCCCTTCATCGAGGGGATGCGCCTCCTCGCCGGGACGACCGCCGACCTGGGGAGCAGGTCCGCCGACGCGGGGCGGCATGAGTGGGCTTTCGCCCGCCCCGGGGACGAACTCGCCTCGACCCTGCGGCGCCTCGCCGCGCCCGAGCCCGCCCCTCCGCCCGCCGGTTTGCGGGCCACCCTGCGCCCCTACCAGGCCAAGGGACTCGACTGGCTCTGGTTTTGCGCCAGCACCGGGCTGGGGGCCTGCCTCGCCGACGACATGGGCCTGGGAAAAACGATTCAAGTCCTCGCCGCGCTCCTCCGCCGGCAGGAGGAGGCTCCCGGCGGCCCACCCGCCCTGCTCGTCGTGCCCGCCTCGCTCCTCGGGAACTGGAAGCGCGAGGCCGAGGCCTTCGCCCCTTCGCTGCGGCTGCGCATCGTGCACCGCTCCACCGGGGAGACGGAGAAGCCTGGCTCCCGCGCCCTCGCCGCCTGCGACCTCGTCGTCACCACCTACGGCATGGTGGCCCGGCTCGACTGGATCGCCGCGACCCGCTGGGGCTGGATCGTCCTCGACGAAGCCCAGGCCATCAAGAACCCCGCCGCCGGACAGAGCAAGGCGGTGAAAGCGCTCCAGGCCGAGGCCCGCATCGCCCTCACCGGCACGCCGGTGGAAAACCAGCTCGGCGATCTCTGGTCGCTCTTCGACTTCATCAATCCCGGACTCCTCGGCAGCGCGACCCGTTTCCGGAGCTTCGTCAAAACGCTCCAAAGCGGGGAGTCGGCCCATTACGCCCCGCTCCGACGCCTCGTCGCCCCCTACATCCTGCGGCGGCTCAAAACGGACAAGGCCATCATCGCCGACCTGCCCGACAAGACCGAGATGAAGGTCTCCTGCGGCCTCGTCCCGGCCCAGGCCCGGCTTTACGAACGCACCGCCAAGGCGCTGGCCGAGTCGATCGAGAACGTCTCCGGCATCGAGCGGCGCGGTCTCGTGCTCGCCTACCTGATGCGCTTCAAGCAGATCTGCAACCACCCCGACCAGCTCGCCAAGACCGGCGCCTACGACCCCGGCCACAGCGCGAAGTTCCTCCGGCTCGCCGAGCTTTGCGAGGAAATCGCCTCGCGCGGGGAAAAGGCGCTCGTCTTCACCCAGTTCCGCGAGCTGACCGACCCTCTGGAGAGCCATCTCGCCGGGGTCTTCGGCCGGGGCGGACTCGTCCTGCACGGCGGCACGGCGGTGAAGCGGCGCCAGGAGATGGTCGACCGCTTCCAGCGCGAGGACGGCCCGCCCTTCTTCGTCCTTTCGCTGAAGGCCGGCGGCACCGGCCTGAACCTCACCGCCGCCTCGCACGTGATCCACTTCGACCGCTGGTGGAACCCCGCCGTGGAGAACCAGGCCACCGACCGGGCCTTCCGGATCGGCCAGAAACGGAACGTCCTCGTCCACAAGTTCGTCGTCGCCGGCACCCTCGAAGAACGCATTGACGCGCTCATCGCCGGAAAGCAAGGTGTCGCCGACGCGATCCTCGCCGACGGCGCCGAGAAATCCCTCACCGAGATGAGCGACGACGAGCTGCTCGACTTCGTGCGGCTGGACCTGGATCGCGCGGAAACCCATTCATGAGCTGGTATTACAAACCCTACGTCTCCATCGCCCAGCGCCGGGCCAACGGCCTGAAGCAACTCGAGAGATTGAAAAAGGCCGGGCGAGCCATCGAGCCGCTCGGCGAGCTGTCCCACCGCACCAAGATCGCGACCAGCTTCTGGGGGCGCGCCTGGTGCGACCATCTCGAAACGTTCAGCGACTACGACAACCGTCTCCCGCGGGGCCGCACCTACGTGCGCAACGGTTCGGTCCTGCACCTCTCCATCGAAAAGGGAAAGATCACCGCCCTCGTCCAGGGCTCCGAGCTCTACGAGCAGGCCATCCACATCAAGCCGCTCGCCGCGGCGAAGTGGAAGCGGATCAAAACGCGCTGCCAGGGCGGCGTCGGATCGCTCATCGAACTGCTCCAGGGGAAGGTCTCGGACGGAATCATGGCGGCGGTGACCGATCCGGCCGACGGGCTCTTCCCCGAGCCGAGGGAGATCACGACCGACTGCTCCTGTCCCGACTGGGCCAGCCTCTGCAAGCATCTCGCCGCGATCCTCTACGGCGTGGGCGCCAAGCTCGACCAGCAGCCCGAGCTGCTCTTCACCCTGCGCGGCGTCGACCACCGCGAACTGATCGACGAGCGCGCCGTGGCCACCGCGATCGAGGGCACGACCCGCCCCACCCGACGCCGCACCCTCGACGCGTCCGCCCTCGGCGACGTCTTCGGAATCGATCTGGAGTCCGCGCCGGAGGAGGCGCAGGAGAGTCCGCCTTCGAAAACCGCGACGAGGAGGGAACGGACGCCGAAGCCCCCTCGCGCGGCGACCCCGCCGACCTTCGAGGCGACCGCCGCCTCCGTGAGGAAGCTCCGCGACGTGCTCGGCCTGTCCCGTGCCGAGTTCGCCGAATGGGTAGGAGTCAGCACCCAAAGCGTCGCGAACTGGGAGAAGCATCGCGGCCCCCTCAAGCTGCACCGCCCCAGCCTCGAAAATCTCGAAGCCCTCCACCGCTCCCTTGCCAACGAGTGATACGGATTAACGACCGTTTCCGGCACAACAAAGGAAGCTGCGGCGGCCTTGGCAGTGGCATGGGCTTCCAGCCCATGCGCCGGTCCG
>CAYMMC010000353.1:0-4093 GCA_964391125.1 uncultured Akkermansia sp. | reverse complement strand
ATCTTCAACGGAACCGTCCCGCCGGGCGTCTCGTCGCAGGCGTCGCCCCCGCCCGCCGCGACGCCCAACGCCACGCCGCCCCCCGCCGGGCAGCGGCAAGCGCCTCCGCCGCCGCCCCCGCCGACCGCGCCTCGGAACCCCATCCCCCGCCCCAGCGGGGTCGAGAGGTTCAACCTCCCGGCGCTGGTCTTCCTCGCCCGGAAGATGGGCGTCGACCCCGTCGTCCGGCGGATGCGGGCGCGGGGCAGCTACCAGCCGAGCGACAAGCGCGGACAGCATCAGAGCGCTCCTGTCGTCCGTCTCAACGAGTTCCTCGGCAAGGAGGACTGGCAGGGCGCGGCCCGCACGCTGGCCCACGAGATCGGCCACCTCGTCGACTACGTCCTCGCCGCCGTGCCGAACGCCGACATCCTGAAGCGGCTCGCGCCGATCAAGGACGCCCGCGACCGATTCGTCGAGGACATCTTCGGCAAGGGGACGAAATACTCCGAGGCGAAGAAGTTCCTGATGGCCGAGGCGGTCGCGCTATCGAAGCTGATGCGGGGCGACTTCTCGCCCGACGACGGATACCGCAACTCGTCCGTCGAACAGATAATGTATCGTTACGAGGCCCGCTAGCCCAGATCCAAGGCCCCGCCTTCGCAGAACTTCTCCGTGCCGAAGGTCTCGATGCCGTGGCCCATCGAGTTCGCCAGGGCGAGCCAGAGGCGGTTGTGGGCGGCCTTGTCGAAGGAAAGGGCGCGACCGGCCTTGATGCCGTGGGCCTTGCCGCCGACGAGGACGAAGGGGATGTCGTGGAGGGTGTGGTTGTTGCCCTTGCCGAGCTCGTTGAGCCAGACCACGAGGGTGTGGTCGAGCATGGAGCCGTCGCCGCCGGGCTCGGGCGTCTCGGCGAGCTTCCCGACGAGGTAGGCGAGCTCGCCGGCGAACCATTCGTTGATCTTGACGAGCTGCTCCACGGCGCCCTCGTTGTCGTCGGGCTCGTGGGAGAGGGTGTGGTGCCCGTCCTGCACCCCGAGCCAGTTCATCCGCGCCATGCCGACGGAACGCATGTACTGCAGAGTCGCGACGCGGGTCATGTCGTTGGCCATGGCGTTGACGAGCAGGTCGATCTGCATCCGGCTGATGCGCGGGGTGTTGTCGTTGACCAGCTCGATGTCGGGGTCGATGTCGGGCACGGGATGGGCCAGTTCGGCCTGCTCGTTGGCCTGGGAAAGCTCGGTCTCCATCTCGCGGACGAGGGCGAGGTGCTCCTCGAGGCGGGCGCGGTCCTCGGTCCCGAGCTTCTTGGAGACGCGGACGAGGTCCTCGCGAACGCCGTCGACGATGGAGACGATGCTCTCGCGGTCCTTCATGCGCCCGTAGAGCCGGCCCAGCATCTGCTCGGGATCGTCGATCGGGGCGATGGGCTGGTTCGGCCCGGCGTAGCACATGCGGGTCCAGGGGTCGGCGCGGTTCGGCACGGCGACGCCGAACTCGAGCGAGCCGAAGCGGGTCCGCGTCTCCTCGCGGCTCTGGAGGAAGTTCTTGATCTCCTGGTCGATGGAGATGCCGCTGGCCCAGCCCGCGGGGGTGTCGGAGCCGCCCTGGATGTTGCCGGGGAAGAGTTCCGTGCCGGTGAGGAGGCAGCTCATCCCGCGCATGTGGCGGTCGCCGTCGCCGTCGACCTTGTTGCTGACGCCCCTCAGGGTGAGGACCTGGTCCTTGAAGGGCTCGAGAGGCTTGAGGATGCGCTTGAAGTCCAGCGTTTCGCCGTCGGGCCAGAATTCCCACGGAATGGTGCCGTTGGGCGAGAAGAGGAAGACGACGCGCTGTTTCTTCCGCCCCTCGGCGGCGAGGCCCGGAAGCCCGGCGAGGAAGGGAAGGGCGGCGCTGGAGGCGCCGAGCTGGCGGAGGAAGTCGCGGCGGATCATCTTCGATGAGCTTAAGGTTTCAGGTTCGAGGTTTCAAGTTATTGGCTGGCGAAGCGCCTACTGGCTGGCGAGGCGGTCGTCGGGTTCGTCGGCGTGGGCGACGGTGGCGAGGGCGATGTGCTTGATCAGGTTGGGAATGCGGTAGCCGCCTTGCTCGAAGGCGGCGCGGAGCCGCTCCATCTCGTCCTCGCCGTAGGCGCGGACGGGCTGCTTCACGAGGTGATGGAAGAGCTTCTCGACGAAGGCGAGGTGGGCCGAGGGGGCGTCGGCGGCGAATTCGGCGACGTCGCGGGCGCCCGCCAGGGGCAGGGTGCGTCCGCCGTCGGGGTGGAAGTCGCTCTTCGCATTGACGGGCTTGCCGCGGTCCTCCTCGCGCCAGCGGCCGATGCCGTCGTAGTTCTCGAGGCTGAAGCCGAGGGGGTTGATGGTGACGTGGCAGGCCATGCAGTCCTGCGACTTGGTCATTTCGGCGACTTTTTCGCGCATCGTCAGGGAGGGGTCGAAGGCGGCGTCCTTGAACTCGTTCGCCATCGGGGGCGACTTCAGGGGCATCCCGAGGACGTGGCGGGTGAGGAAGACGCCGCGGTGGATGGGCGAGGTGCTGTTGTGGTAGGCGAGATAGGAGAGGAGGTAGGGATGGGTGAGGAGCCCGGCGCGACCGCCCCCGTCGAGGGCGACGGGCTGGAAGCCGCCCTTCACCTCCGCGCCGTAGAGCTTGCCGAGGCGGGCGTTCAGGGGAATCTCGCGGGAGAGGAGCAGCTCGCGGTAGCCGGCCTGCTTGCCCCAGGTGGCCTCGTCGAGGAAGAGGTAGAGCGAGGTGCGCAGGTCGGCGGCCACGGCGGGGTCGAACTCGGGGAAGACGTCCCGGTCCTTGACGAGCTCGTCGGCGCGCTCCATCTCGAGCCAGTGGTGGTAGAAGCCGCGCAGCTTCGCCCGGGTGCGCCAGTTCCACACCATCTCGTCGACGACGCCGGCGAGCTTCTCGGGCTTGTCGAGCTCGCCCTTGGCGGCGAGATCGACAAGCCGCTGGTTGGGCACCGAGTCCCAGAGGTAGAGGGCGAGGCGGGAGGCGAGGGTCCACCCGTCGGGCCGGGCGGGGCCGGCGGCGTCGGGGTAGAGGAAGCGGGGCGAGGACAGCGTCTGGAGGACGAGGCGCTTCACGGACTGCTCGGGCGAGGCCTCGCCCTCGAAGTGGACCTGCACGAAGCGCTCCTTCTCGTCCTCGGAGAGGGGGCGGCGGAAGGCGCGGGAGACGAAGGCCGCAGCGAAGGCCTCGATCTTCTCGCGGCGGTCGGGCTGGTCGCGCTTGGTCTTCGCCAGTTCGTCGAGCCGTCCCACGACGTAGTCCGACGCGGTGGCGGCCCCGGCGGTGACGGCCTCGAGCCAGGCCTTCGAGACCATGGTGCCGCGCTCGTAGCCGACGCTGCGGTCGTCGGCGGGGAAAGGCGTCTCCAGAAGGAGGGACTCGTGCGACCAGTCGGGCGTGAGGTTCCGTTCGGGGATGGTCTCGAGAACGCCGTGGGGCGGCTTCCAGAGCAGCTCGACCGAGGCGGCCTTCTCCTTGTAGGTGAAGAAGTCGAGCCGGATGGGATAGGGCCGGCCGGCCACGAGGAAGACGCTGCCCGTCTCCTCGCGCAGGTCGTTGTGCGGGGCGACCCAGCCGTCGATGGCCTTCCTTCCGCCCGCTTCGCCGCGGTCGCGGTCGTTGATCCAGAGGGTGACGCCGTTGCGGGTCTTCACGACGAATTCGTAGACGCCGGTTTCCTCCGGCAGGATGGTGCCCTCCCAGCGGACGGAGAACTCCTCGGGAGAAAAGCCCTTCGCCTCCTCGTGCTTGGGCACGCCCTCGCCGAAGTCGAAGCGCACCCTCGCGTCGACGCGTTCGTACTTGTCGGGCTTCGGCGCCTCGACCGCCTCCTCCTTCGCGACGGCCGGCTTTTCGGCGGCCTGCGGGTCCGCATCCGGCTTCCCGGCGGCTGGCGCCGCCGCCTTCGCCTTCTCCTTCTCGGCCTTCTCCTTCTCGGACTTCTCCTTGGCGGCTTTCGCCCGCTCCAGGAACTCCTTCCGCTCGGTGAAGTTGCGGGCGCCGAAGTAGCGCGCCTTCAGCCCACGCTTCTCTCCGATCCAGACGTCCCCCCGGAAGCTGAGGACGAGGTCGGCCACGGAGTTGCGGTACTGGG
>CAYMMC010000352.1:0-4097 GCA_964391125.1 uncultured Akkermansia sp. | reverse complement strand
CCGAGCGGCCCGCTCGGGGAACGAAGGTCGCGGGGACGCCCGATCGGCCGCGCGGCCCTGCCCACCTCGCGGCAAGACCGTCCGTCGGGGGATTCCCTATTGGACAATGACGGACCCTCCGTCACATCGCCCTCTCCAGCAAATCCCCCGGAGTCTCCAGAATCGCGTCGGCGCCGGCGGCGCGCAGCTCCCCGACGGAGCGGAACCCCCAGGCCACGCCGACGGCGCACATGCCCGCGTTCCGCGCCGTCAGCATGTCCACGTCCGAGTCGCCGACGAAAAGGCAATCGCCCGGCGGAACGCCGAGGGCGGCGGCCGCTTCGAGGGCGCCGGCGGGATCGGGCTTGCGGGGATGGCCTTCGCGATGGCCCAGCACCGCGCCCCACCTCCACCCGCCGAGAAAGGTCTCGACGCATTTCAGAGTGAAGTCGTGCGCCTTGTTCGAGACGACGCCGATGGGGACCCCGCCCGCGACGAGGCGGTCGAGCAATCCGGCGATGCCGGGGAAGAGGGCGGTGGTGTCGCGCCAGTGGCGTCCGTAGGCGGCCCGGCACTCGGCGAGCACCTCCTCGATCTCCGCTTCGGTCGAGGGGCGGCGTCCTTCCGGAAAGATGTCCCTCGCCAAGTTGGCCATCCCGTTGCCCACGAAGGTCCGGTAGGCCTCGGTCGGATGCGGGGGGAAGCCCCGCCCGGCCAGCACCTCGTTCCCCGAGTCGGCGAGGTCGCGCAGGGTGTCGAGGAGGGTGCCGTCGAGGTCGAAGAGGATCGCTTTCGTTTCCATGCCGTCAGGAGGTCGCGCGATGCAGGTTCCAGGCCGAAACGAGCGCCTTCAGCCCCGCCATCTCGATGGAGGGGTCGACGCCGCAGCCCCAGAGGAGCCGTCCGTCCACGAGGCTCTGGATCTGGACGTAGGCGGCCGAGTCCGCGTCGGAGCCGCCGCGCAGGGCGTGGCTGCGGTAGTCGGCGACCTTGAAGTCCTTGTGCCCCGCCTCCCCGAGGAAGTGGACGAAGGCGTTGATCGGCCCGTTGCCCTTGCCGCTGCCGCGCAGGGCGTTGCCGTCCACCTCCAGGACGGCGTGGCAGATCATCTCCCCCTTCACCGAGGTGTTGTCGAGCTCGAACTCGATCAGGCTCATGGGCGACTCGAGATTGACGAACTTCCCGAAGAAGAGCTCGCCGATCTCGTCGGTCGAAAGCTCGCGGCCCTCGGCGTCGGCCCGGTCGTAGATGTACTTGCCGACCTGCGGGTGCATCGTCTTGGGCAGGTCGAAGCCGTGCTCCTGGTCGAGCACGTAGGCGATGCCGCCCTTGCCGGACTGCGAGTTGATGCGGATGATGGCCTCGTAGGACCGGCCCACGTCCTGCGGGTCGATGGTGAGATAGGGCACGCCCCAAGGAATGTCGGGGTCCTCCTTGATCTCCCGCTCGCGGCGGTCGAATCCCTTCTTGATCGCGTCCTGGTGCGAGCCGGAGAAGGCGGTGAAGACCAGCTCCCCGACGTAGGGGTGGCGCTCGCCGACGCTCATGCGGGTGACGCGCTCGTAGACGCGGCGCAGCGAGGGCAGGTCGGAGAAGTCCAGCCCCGTCTCGATGCCGTGGCTGTTCATGTTCAGGGCCACGTTGACGATGTCGAGGTTCCCGGTGCGCTCGCCGTTGCCGAAGAGCGTGCCCTCGACCCGGTCCGCTCCGGCCATCAGGCCCAGCTCGGTGGCGGCGGTGCCGGTGCCGCGGTCGTTGTGGGTGTGCAGCGAGACGAGCAGCGAGTCGCGGCGTTTCAGATGACGGCACATCCATTCGATCATGTCGGCGTGGACGTTCGGCGTGGTCCACTGCACCGTGTCGGGCAGGTTGACGATCATCTTCCGCTCCGGGGTCGGCCGCCAGATGTCGATGACCGCGTTGCAGCATTCCAGGGCGAAGTCGAGCTCGGTGTCGGAGAACGACTCCGGCGAATATTGCAGGACCACCTCGGTGCGCGGCACCGTGGGGACGAGCTCCTTGACCAAGGTCGCGCCCTCGATGGCGATGTCGCGGATCTGCTCGCGCGTGGCGTCGCCGAAGGTGACGCGCCGCTGCAGCGGCGAGGTGGAGTTGTAGATGTGGACGATGGCCCGCCCCGCTCCGTCGATGGCCTCGAAGGTGCGGCGGATGAGGTGGTCGCGGGTCTGCACCAGCACCTGGATGGTCACGTCGTCCGGGATGCGGTCCTCGTCGATGAGCCTGCGCAGGAAGTTGAACTCGGTGTCCGCGGCGGAGGGGAAGCCCACCTCGATCTGCTTGAAGCCCACCCCGCAGAGGACGTCGAAGAACTCGAGCTTCTCCTCCACCGACATCGGCTGCGGGAGCGCCTGGTTGCCGTCGCGGAGATCCACGCTGCACCAGAGAGGGGCCTTCTCGATCGTCCGGTCCGGCCATTGCCGGTCCGGCAGGTGGACCGGCGGGAAGGGCCGGTACTTGCGGATGGATTCGGGTTTCATGGGATGCTTGGATTTGACTGGAAGCGGAAAAACGCCGGGGCGCAACTCACCTGTGCGTGACAGGGGGCGGGCGTTGGGGGGAAGGACACGTTCGCTCGGCGATCAGCCGAGGAGCACCCGCCCGGAGACCGGGAGGAGAAGGAGGGCGGTGCCGTGCGCGAGGGAGTTCATCCTTGGGGTGGATACGGTAGGGGCAATCCTCCGGCTGTCCAGCTTCAAATTCCGCGCAGGCCCAACTCCGCTTGACCGCGCGCGAAGGCTCAATGACAATGGCGCACCATGCGTGAAGCCCAATTGAAAACGATGCGGAGCGGTTCGAAGTTCGTCGCGGCGGTGGCTGCGGTCCTGGCGATCTCCCTGGTCGCCGCGGAGGAGACGGCCCGGACGATTCTGGTTCTCGACGCCTCCGGCAGCATGTGGGGGCAGGTCGACGGCAGGGCCAAGATCGAGATCGCCCGCGAGGTGATCGCCGGGCTGGTGGACGGACTGCCCGAGAACACGGAATTGGGCCTGGTCGCCTACGGCCACCGGGAGAAGGGCAACTGCGCCGACATCGAGCTGCTGGTCGAACCGGCCAAGCTCGATCGCGAGGCGTTCAAGAGGACGGTCAACGCGATTCAGCCCAAGGGCATGACGCCTCTGACCGACGCGGTGGTGTTCGCCGCCGAGAAGCTGCGATCCACTGAGCGAAAGGCCACCGTCGTCCTCGTCACCGACGGCGAGGAAACCTGCGATCGCGATCCCTGCGGAGCCGCCCTGACCCTGGAGGCCAGCGGCGTGGATTTCACCGCCCACGTGGTGGCCTTCGACCTCGACGACAAGGCGGCGAGATCCATCGAATGCCTTGCCGCGACGACGGGCGGGCTTTTTCTGAGAGCGGACAACGCCACCACGCTGGCCGACGCCCTGCAGATGGCCGTCGAGCCCGAACCGGAGAAACAGGCGATGGAGGAACCAGGCGAGGCCACCGTCTCCGGCCCCAAGACGGTGGTCGCCGGCGGCCAGTTCGACGTCGCTTGGACCGGCCCGGCCGAGAGGGGCGACTACGTGACCATCGTGCCCAAAGGCCTCGAGGACGGCGGCTACCGGAACTACGAGTACACCCGAAGCGGCAGTCCGCTGAAGATCGCCGCCCTCATCGAGGCGGGGCCGGCGGAGCTGCGCTACATGCACAGCCGCACCAACAAGGTGCTGGCGCGGGCCGACATCGAGGTGCTGGCGGCCGAGGCCACCCTCTCCGCGCCCGAGTCGGTCGTGGCGGGCGCCCCGGTCGGCATCGAGTGGACCGGCCCCGACAACCAGGGCGACTACGTCACCGTCGTGCCCAAGGACTTCGAGGACGGGAAATACGCCAAGTACAGCTACACCCGCGACGGCTCGCCCCTGAAGGTCCTCGCCCCCGAGCAGGCCGGCGAGGCCGAGATCCGATACATGACCGGACAGGGCGGCAAGGTCCTGGCGCGCCGCCCGATCACGGTGCTGGCGGCGGAGGTCTCCCTCTCCGCGCCCGAGTCGGTCGTGGCGGGCGCCCCGGTCGGCATCGAGTGGACCGGCCCCGACAACCAGGGCGACTACGTCACCGTCGTGCCCAAGGACTTCGAGGACGGGAAATACGCCAAG
>CAYMMC010000351.1:0-4108 GCA_964391125.1 uncultured Akkermansia sp. | reverse complement strand
GCTTCGTGGCGTAGCGGAAGCCCACCCCCTGGACCCGGCCTTCGAAGAGATATTGGCGAGCGATCATCGCGGTAGCAAAGCAAAGGTCGGGCGCCAATGCCAGCGGAAAGGGCCGCGCCGGGGACATCTGGACATCCGCCGGCGCCGGCGATGCGGCATCGCGCCGGATTTCGGCTCGACGGAGGCGGGTCCCGCCGCCCATGCTCGTCTCACCCGCGACCGCCTCCGTCCCCTCCGATGAAACGTCTTCCCGCCGCCCCGCTCCTCGCCGCCACGCTCCTCGCCGCCCTGCTCCTTCCGGCCCTCCCGACGCCCGCTCCTGCGGCCAGCCCCGATCGGCCCAACGTCCTCCTCGTCGTCAGCGACGACCAGGGCTGGCCCGACCTCGGCTGCATCGGGACCAAGCCGGTGCGGACCCCGAATCTCGACCGCCTCGCCGCCGAAGGGGCCCGGGCGACGAATTTCTACGTCACCTGGCCGGCCTGCACGCCCTCGCGGGGCAGCCTCCTCACGGGGCGCTACCCGCAGCGCAACGGGCTCTACGACATGGTCCGGAACGATCTCGTCAACTACGGCCACCGCTACACCCCCGAGGAATACGCCGTCTCCCCGGAAATGACCCTCGGCCTCGATCCGCGGGAGGCGACCATCGGCGACCACCTCCGCCGCTCCGGCTACGCCAACGGCGTCGTCGGCAAATGGGACATGGGCCAGGCGAAACGCTACCTGCCGCTGCAGCGCGGCTTCGACTTCTTCCACGGCCACGGCAACAACGGGATCGACTACTACACCCACGAGCGCTACGGCGTGCCTTCGCTCTTCCGGGGCAACGAGCGCACCGAGGAGGACAAGGGCGTCTACGCCACCGACCTCTTCGGCCGCGAAGCCCTCGCCTTCGTCAAGGAGCACGCGGGGAGGCGGCCCTTCTTCCTCTACCTCGCCTTCAACGCCCCCCACGGCGCCTCGACCCTTCCCGAGGACAACGGCGGGGAGCGGCCCGGGGTGCAGGCGCCGGAGGAGGAGGTGGCGAAATACCGCGACCTCGTCGAGAACGAGCGGCTGGCCCGCTACTTCGCCGCCGTCACCCGCATGGACGCCGCCATCGGCGAGGTCCTCGCCGCCATCGACGCGGCGGGCGAGGCGGAGGACACCCTCGTGCTCTTCCTCTCCGACAACGGCGGCAGCGGCAACGGGGGCAACGCCCCCCTGCGCGGGGCGAAGTCCACGATGTGGGAGGGCGGCCTGCGGGTGCCCTTCCTCGCGCGCTGGCCGGGCCGGATTCCGGCGGGCTCGGTCACGGAGGAGTTCCTCACCTCGCTGGAGATCCTGCCCACCGTCCTCGCCGCGACGGGGACGTCCGCGCCCGAGGGGCTCGTGCTCGACGGATTCGACCTGCTCCCCGTGCTGAGAGGGGAGCGTCCCTCGCCCCGCACCGAGATGTTCTGGCAGCGGCGCGGCGACAAGGCGGCCCGGGTCGGCCGATGGAAGTGGGTCGACTCGGCCAAGGGAGGGGGTCTCTTCGACCTCGCCGAGGATTCCGGGGAGAAACGCGACCTTTCCGCGGAGAAGCCCGAGATCCTCCGCATGGTGCGGGAGCGCTTCGACGCCTGGCGGAGGGAGATGGACCAGTCCGAGCCGCGCGGGCCGTTCCGGGACTATTGAGCGGCCGATGCGGCCCGATCACGGGGATGGGGCTCGCGCGGATCTCGCCGGGATCGAGCGCTGCGTCGGAGCGGGGCGTCCATGGCGGTCCGATTTCGCCCACCCTCGGGCGCTCGTCACCTCCTCCGGCGCGGCTGGGGCTTGACGGACAGGCGGGTCTTGACCACGTCGACCTTGCGGGGATCGGCTTTGGAGGTCCCGACCGTGGTGAGCACGTAGTTGCGCCGCTTCGACTTCCGTTTGCGGACGATCCAGATCTCGTGCCTTTCGAAGCCTCCCGGATTCAGCTCCAGGGTGGAAAGCCGCCCCGTCAGGAACGCGGCGGTGAAGTCGTAGAGCGTCTTCCCGTCGACCACGACGAAGGTGATCTTGTGGTGCCGTCTGCTGCCGACCCCCCGGAGCTGGATGTGGTCCGTGTCGGTGGGCGAGGTGTTCCTCCCGCCGATGCGGTATTGTCCGTAGGCCCTGCGCCAGTTGGTCCGGATCGTCGCGATCTGCCTGGCGCCGTTCCGGTTCACGATCCCCTCCCCCCGGAGGCGCTTGCGCCTCGGACCGATGGAGAGGTCGGGCTGGTAGTTCGTCGCCCCCGGAGCGAAGACCACGGAGTCGATGTAGGCTTTCGTGTCGGGAGAGTTCTCGTCGAGGTCCTCGCTGCGGTGGAAGATCACCTCCATCAGGCGGGGCGACGTCCGTGCGGGCAGGTGCAGCTCCGTCTTGGCCCAGCCCTGGGCGCCGCTGCGCTGGGCGATCAGGTCGTTGTCCACGTAGACGAGGAGCGTCCCGGCGGCGTCGGCCTCCGTCTTCGTCCAGAAATGCAGCAGTCCCGCCTCCTGCGGCAGCTCGATGTAGAGCAGCTCGGAGCGCAAGGGCAGCGGGGCCGAGACGGAGGCGGAATCGCTGCCGTCGCGATGGGTCGAGACGTCCCGCTGCCAGAGCCGCCCGTAGACGCCCGAGGGACGGTCCACCGCATCGGCGAGATCCGGGCTCTCGCCGAAGCTCTCCACCACCAGCTTGTCGACGTATCCCTCGATGGGGTCCCCGTATTCCTCCGAGGTGTCGAGGTTGCGGTTGAACTCGAACTTCAAACTGTGGGGTCCGGGGCGGAGGTTGAAGGAACGGGTGTGCAGATCCTGAGTGCCCTCGGCGTAGCCGTAGAGCGCGCCGTCGACGGAGAAGAGAAGCTCCGAGGGATATTCCGGATCCGAATAGAGGCCCCAGTCGAAGCTCACGACCGCCGGGCCCTCCACATGCAGCGTCATGGCGCTCCCCCCTCCCGGTGGCACGTTGCCGCTCTTGGCGACGAAGCCGCCTTCGCCGTCCGCCTTGGCGAACTTCGTCCAGACGCTGCTGTGGTCGGGATCGTCGTCGTAGCGCTCCGAGCTGTAGATTTCGTGGTCGTCGTTGTCCAGCGCCTCCTGGAGATCCGGATCGTTCAAGATCGGCGTCACCACGAGCTCGTCGATCCACGCCCGCCCCGTGCCGTTCGGGGGGAGGCTCGCAAGCCGCTCGAAATGCCAGACGATCTCCTGCTCGCCGGGCTCGAGCTCGAAGACGGCCTGCTCCCAGTCGGTGCTCATTGGAACGTCGAGGTTCATGTCGGGGTCGGGCGGGGGGACGAGGCTCCCCACGAAGCCGGTTCCCGTGTAGCACTGCAGTCTGTCGAAATAGGCGATCGCCTCGACCTTCCACCAGAAGGAGACGATGGCCGGCCCCTGGACCTTGGCCCGGAGAATGCTCTCGGCCCCGTTCGGCAGGACCGACGCGACCGAGTCGGTCCCGTCGTGCGAGTCGGCCTGCTCGTGCCGCCATTCGCCGGAGGGGAGGGGGGCCTCGTTCAAGCGGAGAAAGCTCTCCGTGGTGAGCTCGGTCACTTCGGCGGGCGCGTCGAGCCCGTCCCGCAAGGTCTGCGCCACGGCGGGGACGGGGAGAAGCAGCAGGGCGATCGCGGAGGAAAGGAGCCTGGCAGGGAGAGACATCGGAAAGGAGGGGAGGCGTTTCCCAAGATTATCCTCGCGGGAGGAAACGTGACAGGTTCAGCCGATCCGCTCGATCAGCTCCTCGCGCTGCGGCGGCGTCCCGCCGAGGTGCCGGGCGAGGCAGCGGTGCGGCTCGATCCCCGGCTCGGCCACCCCGAGGAGGTCGGCGAGCCGCCTCTCGAAATGCCGCACCGCGCGGAGGTCGGCCTCGCTGCCGTCGAGGTAGTCGAGCGCTCGGTCGAGGAGGTCGGCGAGCTCCGGCAGGGGCGTGCCGCTCTCGGCGACGAGGTCGATCCACTTCACGAAGTAGGAGGCCGCGAGGGTCTGCACGTAGTTCCGCCTCAGGCCGAGGCGCCGGCTCTCCACGACGAGGTCGCGGAGGATGTTCAGGTCGCCCTGGCGGTCCGGCTGTATCTCCAGCTCGCTCCGTTAGAACAGGTCGAGCCTGCCCGCTAAGGGGCTCTTGGGAC
>CAYMMC010000350.1:2443-4109 GCA_964391125.1 uncultured Akkermansia sp. | reverse complement strand
GTTCTGCACGTTCAAACGGTATTTCGGCAAAGGTTCGTAAGCCCTTGGCTTCCAGCCTTCTAACTCCTTATGTTGTCGGAAGTTATTGAACCGCTTCCGCAGGGCGGGCGGAGGCGCCGCTGGCGCGACCGTGCGCGAGTCGGTGCGCTCCTCACACAACTTCCCAGCCGGGTCGGTAGGATCCTTCGATCAGGTTCTGGAGGTCTCCGGCGCCTTCCAGCTCCTGCTTCCCGGCGTTCCAAACGACGGTTTTCCCGGTGCGCAGGGCCAACAGTCCGAGCAAGGAAATCTCCGTGAGATGGGCGCCGAACTCGAAATGGCTGCCTGCGGCGGGACCGCCCTTGCAGGCGTCGATCCACTCGCGGTGGTGTCCGGGCGAACGCGCCAAAAGCTGAGGCGGGGTCGGCGTGCTCTCCCGCAGGCTTTCCGGGAATAGCAGCGGAGCGCTGCCCGAGCTCTGGGTGAGGATCACGCCCTTCTCTCCCATGAAGAGGGTTCCCCTCCGCGGCAGAGGGTGTTCGCCGAGGGCCTCGGGTTTGCGCGGCTGCAGGCCGCTGTCGTACCAGTTCAGCCGGATGGCCGGACGGCTCCCGGTCGCGGGAAAGTCGTAGTAGGCGATCGCCCCGACGGGAACGACCTCGTCGAGGATCTTCCCGGCCGAATGCGCCGTCACCCGCGTGGGCAGCGGCAAGTCGAAGGCCCGGACCGAGGCGTTGAGATCGTGGCAGGCGAAATCGCCGAGGGATCCGCTGCCGAAGTCCCAGAAGTCGCGCCAAGTGAAGGGATGGTAGACGCTGTGGAAGTCGCGTTTTTCACGGGGGCCCAGCCAGAGATCCCAGTCGAAGCCCTCGGGCAGGGCAAGGCCCTCCGCCGGCCGGCCGACGAGACCGGCGTTGTAGCGGCTCGCCGGCACCCAGGTATGGATGGTCTCGACCTGGCCGACGGCGCCGCTCCGGATCAGTTCGATGGTTTCGCGGATGCCGTCCAGGGCGGTGCCTTGGTTGCCCATCTGGGTGGCGACGCCGGTTTCCTTGGCGATGGCGGCGATCTTTCGGTTCTCGGCCAGATTGTGGGTCAGCGGCTTCTCGCAGTAGACGTGCTTGCGCGTGCGCATCGCCGCCGCCGAGATGACGGCATGAAGGTGGTCGGGCGTGGCGCAGAGCACGGCGTCGACGTCCTTCTCCCGCTCCAGCATGGTGCGGAAATCGGCGTAGTCGCTGCATTTGAAGTTCGGCGTCCTCTCGGCATAGTGCGTTTCGATGTCCGCCTTCGTGGGCAGCCGTCCATGCCGGTTCGCGCCGCCCGGCCAGCTCGGGTAGTCCCCGGCGGGGTCGACCACGGAGATGACCTGCACGTCGTCGAGGGCGGAGAGCTGCTTCAGATTGGAGCGCCCCACGCCGCCCGCGCCGACCAGGGCGACGTTGACTTTCTCGCTGGGCGCGACATGGCGGGGCCCGCCCAACACGTGGCGCGGGACGATGGTGAAGCCGGTAGCGACGGCGGCGGCGCCCTTGATGAACTCGCGGCGGGAATTGGAAAGCTTGGTCGTCGGGGTCATGTCTTGTGGGAGAATCTACTCCGTTTCATTTGGATTTCGACTGCGGATGGACGTTGCCGACGGGACGCCGCGCCCACCGGCGGATCGGTTGGGAGGGTCCGTGCGCTC
>CAYMMC010000350.1:0-2433 GCA_964391125.1 uncultured Akkermansia sp. | reverse complement strand
CAGGCTGCGAATTCGAGGACGCGCTGGTCCATGGCGTAGTCCTTCAGAAAAGCGCGACCGGCCCTCGCCACGAAATCGACCTCCCCGGGCTCGCGGTGGAAGACGACCATGCGGAATTCGCCGAGGAGGAGGATGAGGAGCTGTCCGCCGTCGTAGCCGAAGAAGAGCTGGTCCGGGGAGCGACGCTCCTGCTCGAAGTAGCAGGAAATCTCGTCGAGGAGCGCGGCGAGCTCCGTCGCCCTCGCCTCGCCGCAGGGCGCGTCCTGGTAGAGGACCTCGCGCCGGCGCGAGAGGACAAGTCCGTAGACCGAGCCGGCGTGGCGGAGCGCTCCGAGAGTGGCGGCGAAGGTCTCGGGGGTCATGGCCGGATGGAGTCCCGCATCGTCTCGACAAATTCGCGCATCGGCATGCGGCGGTTCACGATCGCCCCGACCACGTCGGGATCCTGGGAGTTCGAGGCCGGGTCGTAGCAGAAGCCGGCGGTCTCGTTGCCTTCGTGGAGCACGGCATGGGTGGCCGCGCTCATCTCCAGCTTTTCTCCGACGAGGAGGGCGCATTCCTGCAGGACCATGAGGTGGTTGGCGAAGCGGGCCGTGTCCTCGGGACCGGTCTTGCCCTTGGCGGCGCCGCGGCTGGCGCGGAAAAAGCGCGGTCGCCGCGCCCGCAGGGCTTCGGCAAGGACTTCGTTGGTGGGAGCGGGGGCACTTTCCATGCGTCTTTCGTCCGGCGGGCTTCCGCCCGAGACGCCGGGAATCTAACCATGGCCGGCGAAATGTTGAATCCGGACTCGCCGAGCGCGCCGGATCCCCCTCCCCTCCCCTCCCCTCGCGGATCATTCCCCTCTTCCCTTCGCGGAAATGGTGTAAGCTGGGAGGCATGACTCTCGCCAACAAGATCACCGTGGCCCGCTTCCTCATGATCCCGGTGTTCGTCGTTTTCGCCGCCTACTACAGCGAGAGCATCGACCGGGGCGAGGAGAACCGCCTCTACCGCATCCTCGCCCTCGCCACCTACGCCCTGGCGTCCATCAGCGACGCCGTCGACGGCTACATCGCGAGGCGCTACAACCAGAGCACCCCCCTCGGCCGGGTCCTCGACCCGGTCGCGGACAAGCTCCTCCTCCTCACCGGGGTGGTCACCCTCAGCGTCACGAACTGGCACGCCGGACTGCCGATCTGGTTCGCCGTGCTCGTCATCGCCCGGGACGTCGTCATCTCCGTCGGAATGCTCATCATCTACCTGACCCATGGCAAGGCCACGGTGCGGGCGCGGATCAGCGGAAAAATCTGCACCTTCCTAACCTTGAGTTGCGTCTGCTGGGTTTTGGTCGATTTTTGGAGCGTCGGTTCCCGCCCTTGGCCGCTCGAAGTCCTGATCTACCTGGCCGCGGCCTTCACGGTGTTCACCGGTTACCTCTACCTCGGGGACGGCATCCGCCAGTTGCGGGAGTCAGGCCACACCACTCCCGATACCCATGTCCCGTGATTTCCTCCCCCGCATCGCCATCGTCGGCCGCCCCAACGTCGGCAAGTCGGCCATCTTCAACCGCCTCGCCGGACGCCGCATCTCCATCGTCCACGACCAGCCCGGCGTGACGCGCGACCGCATCGCCACCGAGGTGACCCGCGTCCGCATCCCCTACGAGCTCTGCGACACCGGCGGCATCGGAGCCGTCCTCGACGACGGCTTCGCCGACCAGGTCCGGGCCGAGGCGGACATCGCCATCGCCGCCGCCGACCTCATTCTCTTCGTCGCCGACGCCCGCGAGGGGCTGCATCCCGTCGACCGCGACATCGCCGCCCACCTGCGCTCCAGCGGGGCGCCGGTGCTCCTGCTCGTGAACAAGGTCGACACGCCGAAGACCGATCCCCTCACCCTCGAGTTCTCCGCGCTCGGCTTCGAGCGGCAGATCGACCTCTCCGCCGCGCACGGGCGCAATTTCGGCGAGCTGGAGGAAAGCATCCGCGAACAGCTCGCCGAGCTCGGCTTCGGCGCCGCGCCGCAGGAGGATCACGACGGTCCCGATCCCGTGAAGATCGCCATCGTGGGCCGTCCCAACGTCGGCAAGTCCTCTCTCGTCAACGCCCTGCTCAACGACCAGCGCGCCATCGTCTCCGACGTCGCCGGGACGACCCGCGACGCCTTCGACGTGCCCTACGAACGCGACGGCAAATCCTACCTCCTCATCGACACCGCCGGGATCCGCAAGCGGACCAGGCGCGACAGCTCGCGCGAGAGGTTCGCCAGCTCGGTCGCGGTCTGGAGCGTCTGCGCGGTGCTCGACTCGGTCTCGCGCGTGCTCTGCGACACGTTGGCGATGGCCGTGTTGACCTGCTCCACCGCCGAGGCCTGCTGCTTGGTGGAGAGCTCGATCTCGCGCGCCGCCTCGGTCGTGGTCGAGACCCGCGCCAGGATCGCCTGGAAGGCGCTGGC
>CAYMMC010000349.1:0-4138 GCA_964391125.1 uncultured Akkermansia sp. | reverse complement strand
GGCAGCTCCACCGGCTCGTCGCGGACGTGGGATGCCGGAACACCCTCTTCAACGGCCGCGCCCAGAGCGGAGCCCGCTTCTTCCGCGAGCTCCGCGAAGCGGGGCTGCGCCGCTTCCGTGTCGAGCTGCTCGACGAGACGGAGTCTGCGGCGGCGGAGACGATCCGGAGCTACCAGCGCCTCCTGGACGGCGAGAGCGAGGGCGGCGAAATCTTCTCGAAGCTGCGGGCCGACTCGCGGCTCGGCGTGGTCGAGGGGACGCTGGAGGCGCCGGCCGCGGCGAGGCGGGAGTAGGGCGGAGGAGAAGGCTCAGGCTCCGTCCCACTTGCTGTAGACGTTCACCCGGGTTCCGTAGGTGGTGTGGTCGAAGATCACTTCCGCGGCGCTCGTGGGCAGGCGGATGCAGCCGGCCGAGGCGGGGTAGCCGGGGAGGTGGCCGGCGTGGACGCCGAAGACGGTGTTGTTCAGACGCATCCAGTAGGGCATCTCGACCCCGTAGATCGTCGAGACCTTGCCCGAGCGGACCCGCTGGGTCATGGCGAAGCTGCCTCGAGGGGTGTATTTTCCGGGCCGGGCGGTGGAGACGGGGGTGTCGACCGCGATCTTGCCGTTCACCAGCAGGTAGCCGCGCTGCTCCGCGATGTCGATGACGAGGCGGGTGTTCGACTTGTTGCTCTGGGAGAGGATCGCCGGGTTGATCCGGGCGCCGTCCTTGTGGCGGTCGATCTTCGGCCTCGCATAGAGCCCCCGCTTGAAGGCGGCGCCCTGTCGCTCGGAGGCGGCGGCCCGGTTGCGGCGGTCCGTGGATTTGCAGGAGCTCGTCGCCATCGCTCCGAGCACGAGGCAGAGCGTGAGGACGTAGGCAAGGACTCGGGTTTTCATAGGCTCTCCATCGGGCGGTTCGTCAGCACGCTCGCTTGGATTATGGAAATTACAAACTTTTTCGCAAGCCTTATTGTGTTTTGATCCTTACCTTTCGGAAGGAAGGGGCCTTTCCGTATTGGTATCGGACTCGTAGTCAACGTCTTCCAGACCGAATCCAAAAAGCCTGAGAAACTCCCTTTTGTAACCCGAAAAGTCGGAGAGTTCTGAAAGGTTGGCCGTCTCGACTTTCTCCCAGCCCTCGGCGACGGCGCGCTGCACGTCCCCGCGCATCTCCCAGTCGTCGATGCGGATGCGCCCACGCTCGTCCAAGGCCGGGGCGGCGCCGGAAGCGAGGTGGTCGGCGAAGAGGCGCTGGATCTGCTCGATGCAGCCTTCGTGGAGCCCCTTCTCCTTCATCGTCTTGTAGAGCAGCGAAATGTAGAGCGGGACGACGGGGATCGCCGAGCTGGCTTGGGTGACGAGGGCCTTGTTGACCGAGACGTAGGCGCTGCCGGGACCGAAACGCCCGTCGATCCGCGCGGCGGACTGCTCCAGATGCTCCTTGGCCCGGCCGATGGTGCCGTTGGTGTAGATCGGGTAGGTGAGGTCGGGGCCGATGTAGGAGTAGGCCACCGTGGTGAAGCCCTCGGCGAGGGCGCCGACGGAGGCGAGGGCGCCGAGCCAGAGCTCCCAGTCCTCGCCGCCCATGACCTTCACGGTGTGGGCGATCTCCTCCTCGCTGGCCGGCTCGATGGAGACGGAGTTCACCTCCGCCGTGTCGGTGTTGAGGTTCTTCTGCGAATAGGGTGCGCCGATGGGCTTGAGGACCGACTTGTAGACTTCGCCCGTCTCGGGGTCGGCGCGGCGGGGCGAGGCGAGGCTGTAGACGACGCAATCGACTTGCCCGAGGTCCTCGCGGATGGCCTCGATCACGGCGGTCTTGAGCTCCTTGGAGAAGGCGTCGCCGTTGAAGCTCCGCGCGTAGAGCCCCTCCGCGCGGGCGGCCTCCTCGAAGGCGACCGAGTTGTACCAACCGGCGCTGCCCGTCTTCGTCGCGGTGCCCGGCTTTTCGAAGAAGACGCCGACGGTCGCGGCGCCGCCGGCGAAGGCGGGCACGATGCGCGAAGCGAGGCCGTAGCCGGTGGAGGCGCCCACCACGAGGACCTTCTTCGGCGAGTGCGGGAGGGGGCCGCGGCCTTTCACATAGTCGATTTGCGAACGGACGTTGGCCGCGCAGCCCTCCGGATGCGCAGTGGTGCAAATGAAGCCTCGGATCTTCGGAACGACAATCATCGGTAGAACAGGATACAGCAGGGATAGCAGCGCGGCGGGGAAACACAACCGCTTTGTCGCGCCGGGAGCCCGCCCTTCGCACGGTCGGGCAGGCCTATCCGACCGCCGGTTTGCCGAAGGGGCGAACCGCTGCGGCGCGCGATGCCTCGAATGCAAGCCCGAAGCGACACCGACCAGCCCGCCTCTTCACGAAGCCCGTGTCGGTCCCGCCGGACTCACATTGCCCGCTTGGGTGGAGGAACTGCTTTCTCCCCTCATGGGAGGGGCCTATCCTGAAGCTTGACGGCGGCCTTCAAGGCCTTGGCGAAGGCCAGGCGGGGCTGCTCCTTGGTGGGGCTTTGGGTGAACATCAGGGCGAACATGCGGTTCTCGGGATCGACCCAGACATGGGTGCCGTCCGACCCGCCGTGAGAGTAGCTGCCGTCGTCGTGGATGCGCCAGCCGTAGCCGTAGCGGGTGGTCGAATCCTTGTCCACCGCGACGCGGGGCGCGAGGATCGCCGCGACGCCCGCCTCGGAGAGCAGGCGGACCCCTCCGCCGCGGCCGCGGTCGAGGAACATCTGCACCCAGACGAGCTGGTCGCGGGCGGAGGAGATCAGGCCGCCGGAGGCGCGCACGATGGGGTAGCGGGCACGGTCGCCTTCCTCGCGCCGCCAGGCGCCGTCCTTGCGGCGGTAGATGGGGCCGAGCCGTCCCGGCGGCACCTCCGGCTCGTGGCAGTAGGTGTTCTCCATGCCCAGCGGCTCGAAGATGCGCCGGCGCAGAAAGTCGGCCAGGCTGAGTCCGCTCGCCGCCTCCACCACCGCGCCCAGCACGTTGTAGCCGGCGTTGCTGTAGAGGTAGCCCTCGCCGGGCTTGCCGGCCAAATCCAACTCCCCGGCGAAGCGGGCCGCCTCGGCGCGGAGGTTCGAATCCGGTCGGACGCCGGGCAGGAAGATGGGTTTTCCCGGCAGACCGCTGGTGTGGGTGAGAAGCTGCTCCACCGTCATGCCGGCGAATTTCTCTCCGGCGAAGGCGGGGATCCAGCGCCCCACCGGGTCGTCCGGCCGGAGGCGGCCCTCCTCCACCAGCATCTGCACGGCGACGCCGAGATAGGCCTTCGTGTTCGAGGCCAGATGGAAGAGGCTGTCCCGCGTAAAGGGAAGGCCCGCCTCCACGTCGTGCCAGCCGACGCCTTCCTCCAGGACGGTGCGCCCGTCCTTCACCACCACCAGCATGGCACCGCGCAGGACCTTGTCCCCGGCAGCCGCCTGGCGGTAGATCGCCGCGGCTTCGTCGAGCTTGGCCGGATCCAGTCCGACCTCGGCGGGATCGGCCTTCGGGAACTCGGCGGCGGGCGCGGATGGCGCAAGGGACAAGGCCAGCCAGGCGAGCGCGGAGCAGGCCAAGGGGGCAGTCGAAGGGAATCATGGCGGGCGGAGCGGTTCGGAACGGGCGTTCGGTCGCTCGAGATTCTATCCGAACCGCCTTCCAATCCAAGCCTGCGGAGAAGGCCTGATCACGGCGTCGGACCGAGTGGGCCGCCTCAGCTCTTGGGCTTCTCCTCCTTGGGGGCCTCCGCCTTCTTCTCTTCCTTCTTTTGCTCCTTCGCCGGAGGCAGCGTCAACCAGATGTCGGAGATCTCGTCCACGGCGTAGGGTCCGCGGTAGTTGTCGTCCCTGAAGGAGAAGACGGCGGTCCGCTCCAGGAACTCGCCCTCCTTGCGCTCCTTCGCCACGATCCGAACGGAGCCGGCGAAGGCGGGGGCGTCGGCCTTGGCCTCGAGCTTCAGGACGACGTCGCCGTTCTTTTCGGGCGCCTTGTCGGGGGCTTTCAGGGAGATCGACCCGGGCAAGCCGACGACCGAGAAGGCGAGGTCGCCGACGTGGCCGCGGAGTCGGGTCAGGGTGGCCTTGATCTCCAGCGGCTTGCCCCGCTCCATGGCGTAGGCGCTTTTGTCGACGGTCAGGGCGAAGTCCGGCACCGGCGCGGCGGCGGAGAGG
>CAYMMC010000348.1:0-4150 GCA_964391125.1 uncultured Akkermansia sp. | reverse complement strand
ATCCGTGTGCGTCCGTGTTCATTCGTGGTTCCAATCCAACCCTCTTTCCTCACCGGCCCGACAGGGTCGAGAGGACGCCGTGGAAAAGGGCGAGGGCCTCGTCGACCTCCGCATCGCTCACGTTCAGGGGCGGCAACCAGCGCACCACCGTCTCCCCCGCCGGGACGGTCAATAGTCCGGCCTCGCGCGCGGCGTCCACGACGAAGAGCGACGGCGTTCTGCCGGATCCGGCGAAGCCCCCCACCCCGGCCATCGCCGTCGCGTCGAGGACGAAGCCCAGCATCAGCCCGACGCCGCGCAGGCCGGCGAGGAAGGGGAAGTCCCAGGCCGCCACGGCGTCGCGGATGCGGGACTCCTGCCGCTTCACGTTGTCGAGGACGCCGCCCCGCTCGATCTCGCCGAGCACGGCCAGTGCGGTGGAGCAGGCCAAGGGCGTGCCGCCGAAGGTGGATCCGTGAGAGCCCGGCCCCAAGGCCGCGGCGTGCTCGTCGGACGTCCAGACCGCCCCCATGGGGAAGCCGCCGGCGAAGCCCTTCGCCCAGCTCACCGCGTCCGGCTCGACGGAGACGCCGCTGCCCGCCTGCACCGTCCGCCAACCGCACCAGTCGCCGGTGCGTCCCGCGCCGCACTGGACCTCGTCGAACATCACCAACAGGTCGAACTCGTCCCGCAGCCGCGCCGCCTCGGCGAAGAACTCCGGCGTGGCGGGGTGGACGCCGCCCTCGCCCTGGACGGGCTCGAAGAGGATCGCGGCGGTCTTCTCCGTGACCGCCTCGCGCAGGGCCGCGGGATCGTTGAAGGGCACGTGGAGGAAGCCGGGCAGGAGCGGGTCGAAGCCGACCTTCACCTTGTCCTGACCCGTCGCGGCGATGCCGCCGAGCGTCCGCCCGTGGAAGGACTGGCGGCAGGTGACGATCTCGTTCTTCCCCGCCCCGGCCCCGTATTTCCCCCAGGCCCGCTTCCTCGCGAGCTTGATGAGGCTGTCGTTCGCCTCGGCTCCGCTGTTGCAGAAGAAGACCTTCCCGGGACGCCCCACCATCCTCTCGACGGCGAAGCGGGCGAGCCGGGCCTGCTCGCGCACCCAGTAGAGATTCGAGCAATGGATCAGCTTGGCCGCCTGCGCCGAGAGCGCCTCGACCATGACGGCGGGACTGTGCCCCAGCGAGCAGACCGCGACGCCGGAGGAGAAGTCGAGGTAGCGCCGCCCCTCCTCGGACCAGAGCCAGGCCCCCTCGCCGCGGGCGAAGGCGATGGGGAAGCGCCCGTAGTTGCCGAGGACATAGCGCTCCATCAGGCTCTCGGTGGAAAGGGGGGAGGCCTCCTCCGCAGCGGCGGAGGCGTCGGGGGGAGCTGCGGCGCTCATTTCACGATTTCGGTGCCGATGCCGGCGGTGGTGAAGATTTCGAGGAGAAGCGAATGCGGGATGCGCCCGTCGATCATGTGGACCTTGCCCACGCCGGCGCGGAGCGCCTCGACCGAGGAGCGCACCTTCGGGATCATGCCGCCGGCGATGGTGCCGTCGGCGATCAGGTCCTCGATCTCGTCGGCCTTCAGCGAGGCGATCAGGGTGCCCTCGTCCTTCGGATCCCGCATCAGGCCGAGCACGTCGCTGAGGTAGACGAGCTTGGTCGCCTGCAGCTCGGCGGCGAGGGCGCTCGCGGCGAGGTCGGCGTTGACGTTCAGGCTCAGCGAGCTGCCGCGCTCCGAGGCGATGGGCGAGACCACCGGCACGATCTCGCCGGCGATGGCCGCCCGGATCTTGGAAAGGTCGAAGCCGACGACGCGGCCGACCCGGCCGAGGGAGACCTCCCGCCCCCGCTCCTGCGACCAGCCGGCGATGCGCTCGCCGACGAAGGCCTCGCTGCCGGGCACGCCGAGGGCGCGGCCCCCGTAGCCCTCGATGCCCTTGACGAGGCCCGGATTGATCTCGCGGCTCAGCGTGCGCTCCACGAGGTCCATGGCCTCGTCCGAAGTGACGCGCAGGCCGCCGACGAACTCCGCCTCGAGCCCGGCCGCCTTCATCGCCGCCGAGATCGCCTTGCCTCCGCCGTGGACGATGACCGGATTGATTCCCGCGACCTCCATGAAGACGACGTCGCGGAGGAGGCGCCTCACCAAGCCGGGATCGTCCATGGCGCTGCCGCCGACCTTGATGAGGAAGGTGTGGCCGCGGAACTGCTGCAAGTAGGGCAGGGCTTCCACGAGGACGGCCGCCTTCTCGATCTGCTGCTGGAAACTCGTCGCCATGGGAAAATCCGCGAGCGGGGAAGATCGCCGGATTTGCCCGGGGGGCAAGGTGAAATCCGAAGTCCGGAATCCGGACGCGCCCATGGGGGCCTTCGACGACCGCTGATCTGCGCCGATGGAGCCGAGAGTCGAGAACCTGTAGATAGAGGCCACCGAGCGAGGACCCCGTCGGAAATCGAACAAGTGCCGAAACTGTCGCAAAGGGGCCTGAGGCGGGGCCGGTCGGCGGGCAGAACCGCAACGCCGCCCCCGCCGCCCATCCATAGGCAACTACCATGCCGAACACTATTGCCGCCCCGACCGCCCCCCGGAGGCCCGAAGTCCGAAGCCTCCCGGCGCCACGACGGGGCTTGGGAAAGCCCCGTTCCTTGAGGCTCCGCGCCCGTGCGGGGGAACCAAGGAGGGGCGCTTTCCCAAGCGCCCCCGGAAGAACGGGCAGGCGGAGCACCCGCGCCCCTCTCCGTGGCCCCCACCCTACTTCCTCTTCACCGCCGTGTATTCGGTGCGGTTGAAATCGACGTATTCGGGCGAGAGGTCCGAGGTGTAGATCGTGAACTCGCCCTTGCCGATGTTCAGGTCGATTCCGACGGTGAACTCCGGGCCCGCCACGGCGTCGAGGAGCTTCCGCCCGTCGGTGCCGGCGGCGATGCCGTTCTGCGTCGCGATGACGCCGTTGAGGTGGATGTTCACCATCTCCTCCTTCACCCGGGCTCCGGAGTAGCCGACGGCGTGGAGGATGCGCCCCCAGTTCGGGTCGTTGCCGTTCCACGAGCACTTCACCAGCTTCGAGTTGGCCACGGCCCGGGCGACGCGCTCGGCGTCGAGGTTCGAGGCGGCGCCGCGCACCTGCACCTCCACGAGCTTGGTGACGCGCTCGCCGTCGGCGACGATGCGCTTGGCGAGGCAGAGCATCACGGCGGCGAGGGCCTCGCGGAACTCGGCGCTGCCCTCCCCTCCCCTCGTGATCGTCCTGTTCCCGGCCTGGCCGTTGGCCATCACCACGACGGTGTCGTTCGTGCTCATGTCGCCGTCGACGGTGATGCGGTTGAAGGACCTGTCGACCGCCGCCTTCGTCGCCGCGACGATCTCCGCCTTCGACACCGCCGCGTCGGTGGTGACGAAGCAGAGCATCGTCGCCATGTGCGGATTGATCATGCCCGCCCCCTTCGCGACCGCCCCGATGCGGGCCTGGGTGTCGCCGATCTTCACGGAGACGGCGAGGCTCTTCGGGCGGGTGTCGCTCGTCATGATGGCCCGCGCCGCGGACTCCCCGTCGTCGCCGAGCGAGGCGGCCAGCTCGGAGATGCGGGGCTCGATCCTCTCGATGGGCAGGGGCACTCCGATGATGCCGGTGGAGCAGACCTGGACCTCGCGCTGGCGCAGCCCCAGGGCTCTCGCCGTCGCGGTGGCCATGGCCCGGGCGTGGATCAGGCCGTCGGGACCGGTGCAGGCGTTGGCGTTGCCGCTGTTCGCGATGATGGCCCGGGGCTCGGCCGACTTCAGATGGCTGGCGGAAAGCCGGACCGGCGCGGCGCAGACCTGGTTCTGCGTGTAGACCGCCGTGCCCACGGTGGGAAACTCCGAATAGACCAGCGCGAGATCGAGACGCTCGACGGCGGGATTCTTGATGCCGCAGGCGACCGCAGCGGCCTTGAACCCGAGCGGCGCGCAGATGCCGCCCTCGATCTCTTTGACTTTCTTGTCCATCGTTCGGAACAGGGGGAAGGGGGTCAGAAAAGGAGCAGGCCCGCCGTCTCCGGCAAGCCGAACATCAGGTTGAAGCTCTGGATCGCCTGACTGCCGGCGCCCTTTCCGAGATTGTCCTCCGCGCTGGAGAGGACGAGGCGCCCGGTGCGGCGGTCGACGACCCAGCCGACGTCGACGAAGTTCGTCCGCACGACGT
>CAYMMC010000347.1:0-4152 GCA_964391125.1 uncultured Akkermansia sp. | reverse complement strand
GCCCAGAGCGCCTCCAGAGAGACTTGGCCTGCGGCGGCGTCCACCTTCGCCGCGGGCTCGTCCACGACGCTCCCGCCCCCTCGCCAGCCGAGTTCGAGGACGGCCCGGCGTCTGACGAGGCGGTTGGGATGCTCGAAGCGGGCGATCAGCTCCGCCGAGGAAAGCTGGCTCAGATCCCCCTCGCGATAGACCGGCGCCTTCCCCTCGGGGCGGAGCCGGTAGATGCGCCCGCTGGACTTGTGCCAGTCGTCGACGGGGCGCACATGGCTGAGGCGGCTGTCGTACCAATCCGCCAGATAGATGGCCCCGTCCGGCCCGAGACCGGCATAGACGGGACGGAACCAGCGGTCCGGCGATTCGAGCGGGTTCTCCTCGTCCACGGTGCGATAGGTCGATCCGTCGCGCTCCAGACGGCTCGCCCAGACGAGGTTGTGGAGCGAATTCGCCGAGACGATCCGTCCGGCCAACTCGTCGCCGAACAGTCCCCCTTCCTCGATCGCGAAGGTCTGGGGGAAGCGGCGCTCGTCGCCCTCGTGCTTCATGTGCTCGAAGTAGCCGAAGGCATAGGGATTGGTGAGCGGTCCGTGCTTGCCCCAGGATTTCGTCCCGTAGCTCCCCTGCGGGTAGAACATGCCGCGGGTCCTGCCTCCGTTGGTTCCGGAGAAGACATGGCCGGTCGCGTCGATCTCGAGGCTGAAGGTGTTGCCCCCGCCTTCGGCGTAGATCTCGAAACGGTCGGTCCGGGGGTCGAAGCGCCAGATCATCTGTCCCTGCCACGCCACCGTCTCGCCGCTCGCGGGATCGACGACCTCCCCGGTCGTGGTGCTGCCATTCGCCCCGTAGAGCCATCCGTCGGGGCCCCAGACGAGGCTGTTCATGACGGCGTGGGTGTCCTCGATGCCGAAGCCGGAGAGCTTCGCGACGGGATCGGAGTCGGGAACGTCGTCGCCGTCCGCGTCGGGGTAGAACAGCAGGTAGGGCGGGTTCGCCACCCAGATTCCGCCCGCCCCGACGGCGACGGAGGTGGCGATGTTGAGCCCGGTGACGACGTCCTTGTGGGATTCGAAGACACCGTCGCCGTCCTTGTCCTCGAAGACGCGGACGAGGTCCTCGCCGCGCTCGCCGTGCGGGGGCGGCAGGGGAACTTTGTCGAAGCGGGCGCGGAGATGGTCGTCGTACTCGACGATCTTCAAGCCCGCCGGAAACTGATACTGCCGATAGAGCACCGCCCAGAGGCGTCCCTTGGCGTCCCAGGTCAGGAAAAGGGGCTGCTCCACCTCGGGTTCGGCGGCGACGAGGTCGAGGGCGAAGCCCTCCCGAAGCTGGAAGGCCTTCAACGCCTCCTCCGCAGGCGTGGGCGCCGATCCGTCGGCCAAGGCCCCCCGTCCCGGAAAGCTGCGGATGACTCCCAGCGCCTGGTCCGAACCGGCCACGGAGGCGGCCTTCCTCCCGCCTCCGTCCTCCTGGGCGGGGATCGCGCCGCACGCGGCGAGGCAGCAGATTCCCAACGCCAAATGCGTCCCCCTCTTTCCTCTCGGTCCTCTCTTCATACGGCCTACGATGGCGAAAGCCGTCCCGCACGCACGCAAAAAAACCCGGCGCATACGAGGATGGCCGGGTCCTTCTGGAGAATGGCGGGGCCGGTCCCCGCTCCGGGCGGCGCTCAGAACGGCACCCGGATGCCCGCGCGGAGAAGCGTGAAGTCGGGCTGCCCCTGGTCCACCCAGTTGTAGGAGAAGTCGCCGAAGAGACCGACGCAGCCCCAGGACTCGAAACGGACATCGATGCCGCCCCCGAGGTTCCAGAGCATTTCCGAGGAGCCCGCCGCGACGACGCCGGGACCGCCGAAGAAGTAGGGGGCGATGGTGCTGCAGCATTCGCCGCCCAGGGGAAGTCGGTAGACGGCGTTGAACTTGCCCACCTGGATGTCGCTGCCCCCCGCCGTTCCCGATCCGTGGAGATGGTAGCTGCCCTCGAGACCGAAGTTGTGGCCGAAGAAGTAGGCGATGGCGACGCCGCCTCCCACCGTGTCCTCGAGCCGGTTGTCCTCGGGCCAGAAGCCGGAGACGAAGGCGCTGAACTCGAACCCCGTGTCGTAGCAGTAGCTGGGACTGGTGACGCGCTGCTCCACCATCGAGGTTTTCGCGCTGTTGTAGGATTCCTTGTTCCACTTCCAGCCGGCCTGGGACGCAGTGCAGAGCAGGAGGGACAATCCGAGGACGATGACGGTGCCTTTCATGAGCAAGTGGTCGCTTGACTAGGTCCGATGCTACAAAGAATTCTCGGTGCGACAACCCTTTTTTCGCGATTTTCTTGGCCCCCGCCCAAGAAACCGGATGGGTGCCGCGTTCCAGGATGAAACGCGAGGACGTTCCACATGGAATGTTCCGAGACCCCTGATTTTCACATCGCCGAACTGTCAGGCGCGTGTGAATGCCAACGGGCAAGGGGTCGGAATAGCGTTTGAACGGGAAAGGCCTTCGCTTAACTTCCCCTGCAAGCCCCATCGCCTGATGACTCGATTCCTCCGCCCCTTCTGCATCGGACTCCTCGCCTATTCCCTTGCGCTCGAACCCTCCCACGCCTTCCTCGGCGGCATTCTGAAGCGCTCGGACGAGAAGAAGGTCTTGAGCGCCGAGGAGCTCAGCTCCCAGGAAGGCAGGGCGGAGCAACTGCTCGCCAAGGCGCGGGAGCAGGAGAACGCCGGGCGGATCCGCCAGGCGCGCGACGCCTACAAGAGCATCAGCCAGAGCTATCCGCGCACCGAGGCGGGGGCCGAGGCGAAATTCGGCTACGGTCGCATGCTCGAGGCCGAGGGCAACGGGCGGAAGGCCTTCGAGCAATACCAGGAGCTGATCACGAACCACCGCAACACGGCGAACTTCAACGAAGCGGTGCAGCGTCAGTTCGCCATCGCGGAGGGCTTGCGGACTTCCGACAAGAAGGGCTTCCTCGGAATCGGCGCGGCGGCGCAGCCCTCCAAGCTGGTCGAGATGTTCACCCAGATCAGCGAAAGCGCCCCCTACACCGACTGGGCCCCCAAGGCGCTCCTGAACATCGGCTACGTCCGCAACGACAGCGGCGAGGTCGATCCGGCGATCGCCTCCTTCCAGCAGGTCGTGGACAAATATCCCGACACGGGATTCGCCAAGGAGGCCCAATACCAGATTTTCAAGCTCCGCGGCGTCACCGCCGAAAAGTCGAACAGCCCCCTGAAGAACCGCGCCCAGGTCGAAGCCGGACTCGACTTCCTGAACCACAACCCCGAGGACCAGCGCGCCGCGGAAGTCAAGGCGGACATGAGGCAGATCGAGGAGCAATCGATGGAGAAGCTCTACAACACGGGGATGTTCTACGAAAAGAGCGGCGAACCCAACTCGGCGCGGATCTACTACCGGGAGGTGGTCAAGAATCCGAACACCTCCTGGGCCGCCAAGGCCCAGCAGCGCCTCGCCGTCATCGACGGCGGCGGCGGCACCGTGGAGAAGAAGGCCTCGATGTTCGGGCCGAACCCGCTCAGGAGAAACAAGGTCGAGATGCGCACGTCCGACGACGGCGTGGTCCCCCTCCCCGTCGAAGGCGCCGCCGGGAGCGGGAGCCCCTCCCCCGCCCAGCCCTGAATCCGCCCGGCCACCCAAGCCCGACCTCGGCGACTCCCGCTACGTCGGCTCCGTGATGGGCCTCGCCGTGCGGTGCCGCCAAATGCCCGGAGTTCGTCGGGACAAATAAATTGTCCGCCAGCTCCGTCTCGGGCCTTTCCTTGCATCCTGCGGGATTCCGACTCCTCCTGCAAGGGCGGTAGGCAGTTCATATTTATGGATTTTAATTTAAATTATGGAAATTATTTGATTTTACAGACTGAAATCCGATATTCAGAGCGATGATTTCGGTGAAACCATCCCTCGGCTTCATGCTTCTCGTCGGCAGTCTCGTGACCGCCGGCGCCGGCGCCGCCTTGGGCTTGGGCATCTCCTATCTCCAGGAGGCTCAGTTGAAGCGTCGAGAAATCACATCGGATTTCTCGACGAAGGCGGCCGGCTTCGCCCAGCAGCTCGATCCGGATGCTCTCGCCGCGATCTCGCTGGGCGAGGGCGAGATCCCCACCGACATCTCCGCCTTCCTCCACCGTCTGAACTACACCTTCACCGAACA
>CAYMMC010000346.1:0-4156 GCA_964391125.1 uncultured Akkermansia sp. | reverse complement strand
GGTGGACGGACGCCTAATCGCCTCCGACCGTCTCCCCGGCGATCAGATCGTCGAAGGTCTGACGCCTTCTCACCACCGTGGCCCGGTCGCCCGACACGAGGATCTCCGCCGGAAGAGGGCGCGAGTTGTAGTTCGACGCCATGACGAAACCGTAGGCCCCGGCGCTGAGCAGGGCGATGCGGTCGCCGGTCTTCAGGACGGGGATCTCGCGGTTCTGGGCGAAGAAGTCGCCGCTCTCGCAGACCGGGCCGACGATGTCGACGACCTCGGTCCTTCCGGGGACGGGCTCCTTGAGGGGCGCGATCTCGTGGTGGCCCTCGTAGAGCGCGGGCCGGATCAGGTCGTTCATCGCCGCGTCGACGATCTTGAAGGTCTTCGCGGCGCCCCGCTTCTCGTAGAGGACCTCGGCGAGGAGGACCCCGGCGTTGCCGACCATGAAGCGGCCCGGCTCCAGGACGATGCGCAGGCCGAGCGGCTTCAGCAGCGGGACGAGGCGGCCCGCGTATTCCTCGACCGTCAGCGGCTTCTCGTCCTGGCCGATCCACCAGTCGGGTCCGCCGCTGGCGAGGCTGTCGCGGTAGACGATTCCGATGCCGCCGCCGATGCTGAAGAACTCGATGCCGTAGAGGGACTTCAGCTCCTCGACGAGAGGCAGCACTTTCTCGACCGCCTCGACGAAGGGGGCCACCGAGGTGAGCTGCGAGCCGATGTGCATCTGGAGCCCCCGGATCCGCACGTTGGGCAACGCGGCGGCTCGGGCGTAGGCCTCGCGGATCACGGCGAAGTCGATGCCGAACTTGTTCTCGCTCTTGCCGGTGGAGATGTATCGATGGGTCTTCGCGTCCACGTTCGGGTTCACCCGCAGGGCGATGGGCGCGGTCAGCCCGAGCTCTCCGGCGACCTGGCTGATGAAGGCGGCCTCGGCCTCGCTCTCGACGTTGAAGGAGTAGATCCCCCGCCCCAGTCCCGCCTCGATCTCGGCGCGGGTCTTGCCGACGCCGGCGAAGGTGCATTTCCCGGGGTCGCCCCCCGCCTTGGCCACGCGGAACAGCTCGCCGCCCGAGACGATGTCGAAGCCGGCGCCTTCCTTCGCGAGGAGGTCGAGGACGGCGAGGTTCGAGTTCGCCTTGGTCGCGTAGCAGACGAGGCAGTCGAGCTCGGCCATGGCCCCGGAGAGGCGGCGATAGTGGTCGAGGATCGTGCCGGCGCTGTAGACGTAGAGGGGCGTTCCGTGCTCGTCGGCGAGAGCCTCGAGGTCGACCCCCTCGCAATGCAGCGTGCCGTTCTGATAGTGGAAGGAATGCATGGAGGCGGAAGATAAGAGGAAATCGGCCTCCGGCAAGAAGCGGATGGAGCGGCTTCGGCTTCACTCCGTCGAGACGCTCCCCTCCTTCTTCAAAGCGGCGGAGAGGGTGTGCCAGGCGAGGGTGGCGCATTTGACCCGGGCCGGGAACTTGCGCACCCCGAGGAGGGCGGAGAGCTCGCCCAGCTCGAAGGGGTCGACGCTCGGCTCCTCCTTCGCCGCGAGCAGCTCGACGACCTCGGCGATCTTCGCCTGGAGAGCCGCGCCGCTCAGCCCCTTGACCGCCTCGGTCATGATCGAGGCCGAGGCCCGGGAGATGGCGCAGCCCTCGCCGGTGAACTGCACCGCCTCCACCGTCGGGCCCGCCTGCCGCACGTAGATCCGGAGCCGGTCGCCGCAGAGGGGGTTGTAGCCTTCGGCCTCGTGGCTGTGCGGCTCGAGGACGCCCTCGTTGCGGGGGCGCTTGTTGTGGCTCAGGATGATCTCCTGGTAGAGGTCTTCGAGGTTGTCGTCCATCGTTGGAAAGAGGGGCTTCCGGCCCGGCGGGGCGAGTCCGTCGTGCACCCCGCCGGCCGGTCGCGCGCGATGCCGGGAACAGGACTCGAACCTGCACACCTTGCGGCACTTGATCCTAAGTCAAGCGTGTCTACCAATTCCACCATCCCGGCGGGCGCGGTCGTAAACCTGCCATCCGACGCGGAGAAGACAAGGGCCGGTTCCGATTTCGGCGGGCGCTCGGCGGGGCCGCCCGTCCAGACGAACGCCGGCCCATGCCGACGGGACATCCGGCCCTTCAGCGCTCCGGCGCGGCGGCCCCGGCCACGGCGAGATCCCTCCACCGGCCCATGGGATCGCCGGGGGCGTGGCCTTCGTGGACCGACACGAGGTAGACCCGCCCTCCCAGCACCTCGAAGAAGGCCAACTGCCGGAAACGCCGGGCGAGCAGGACGGCCTCGGCCCGGTTGCAGACGATGCCGTAGCCCGGCTCCGCGTGGCTGAAGTCGGCGCTCCCCCCGGTCACGGGAAAGGATTCGAATCCCAGCCGCGCGATTTCGCCGCGGAGATGCTCGTCGGCGACGAGGTTCTCCGCTTCCTCCGCCCTCTCCCCCTCGGGATTCCAAGCCGTGACGATGCGGAACTCCGGCGGCACCTCGTCCAGGTCGCAGCGGAAGCGGGCATTCCGGTATTCAGGGGGCAGGGCGGCGTGGAAGCGCGGCGGCTCGGGCAGCTCTCCGACGAGGCCCTTGGCGAAGTAGCGCCGCGTCGATCGCCTCCGGATGAAGCGGATCGGCTCGGTCTTCTCGGTGCCTCGGAACATCGCCCAGAGGAACCAGGGGATGGCGAAGAGGCTGAAGACCACCATCATCCCGCCCCAGAGCAGCTTCAGCCTCGCGGTGAGCCGCCGCGTCGCCAGCACCCAGCCGACATAGACCGGCCACTGGACCATCAGGGCGTAGAAACCGTAGCGCGAGACGGTGTAGAACCACTCCTCCGGCTCCGGCATCTCCTCGCCCCGGTAGGCGGCGGGCAGGCCGTAGACCACCAGCCAGCCCACCGTCACGAAATAGGCGAAGGGAAGGAAGAAGGCCGGCCCGGCGGCCAGGAGATAGGCGAGGGACCGGAGGAGGGCTTTCCTCATCCGCGGATGGGCGCCGGCGGCGGCGCGCCGGACGAAAGCCCGGCAGTCTCTCAGGCGCACCATTGGCGGAGCTTTTCGAGCAAGGGGGGAATTCGTTCGTAGGGATCGGCATCCTCTTCGAACTCCAGGGTGACGAAGCCTTCGTAGCCCGTGTCCTTCAGAATCTTCACGACGCGCTCGAGGTCCGCCGGAGCCCTCCCCTTGCCGTCCGCGCCGGTCCGGATCTCGGTCTTGACCTGCACGTTCACCGCGTAGGGGGCGGAGGCCTCGATCTCGGCGTAGACGTCCTCGGCGACGAAGTTTCCGCTGTCGAGGTTCACCCCCACCCAGGGGCTCTCGACCGCGCGGACGATGCGCAGGAGCCGCTCCGCCGTGGCGATGCTGTCGTGGTTCTCGATGCCGAGGTAGACTTGCCTCCGCTGGGCCAGGACGGCGGCCTCGGTCAGCGCGGAGACCGCGTTGGCCACGGCCCGCTCGGGCGAGACGCCTTTGGGATGATGGCCCGCGAAGACGCGGACGTGGGGGGCGCCCATGGTGGCGGCGCGCTCGATCCACTGGTGGACGTAGGCGATCTGCTCGACCCGCTCCGGCGAGTCCGGCGGATGCGAGAAGTTGTTCCCCACCGCCGTTCCCGAGATCGCGATCCCCTGCTCCGCCGCGACGCGCCGGCATTCGGCGAAGTCGGCCTCGGCGGCGTCCGGCGAAAAGAAGTAGCTCGTCAGCTCCGCCCCCTCCGCCCCGTGCTTGGCGCAGTATTCGATGAACTTGGGCATGTCCATGGCGCGGTCGTCCGCCACGTAGGCCGCGTTCCGCTTGCCGCGCGACCATTCGAAGTGCTTGCGGAAGGAGTAGGCCGCCAGGCCCACCTGCAGGCCCTTTCCGGAGCGGGGGTAGGGATCGACGACGGCGAAAAGCGGGGCGGCGGGCGCGAGCCCCAGCGCGAGGGCCCCGCGCATCCAAGAGCGGCGGTTCATCTTCATCGCCAGAGTCTAGGACCGGAACGGGGGCGAGGGGAAGCGGAAAATTCGGACGCGAAGCGGGACGCTTCCGTCGCCGGAGCCGGCCGCGCGGCGCGGCGCCCCCCGAACCGCCGCTCTACGGCAATCCGCCACTTGGTGGCCGCGCGATCCTCGCCCAGCGTTCCGGCACGCGCCGAAGCCTGCCGCCCCATGGACCGGACGCCTTTCGCCGCCGTCGCGTTGCGCCTCCCGCCC
>CAYMMC010000345.1:1220-4157 GCA_964391125.1 uncultured Akkermansia sp. | reverse complement strand
TGGCCTGGCGCAAGGTCTCCCAGAGCTCCGTGGTCTCTTCGTCGTGATCGGCGTGCTTGTCGGGGTGGAGCCGCTTGGCGACGCGGCGGTAGGCGGCGTTCACGGCCTTGACGTGCCCGGGCGACCGGTCGGCGCCGATGCCGAGGAGGCTGCGCTCGAAGGCGGCCTGGTTCCCCTCGGCGGCGTGGCGGAAGGTCTCGCGGAACTCCTCGAAGGCTCTCTCCACCTCCTTCTCGTCCAAGCTCAGGAGATCGACGCCCCGCGCTCCCTCCATGTAGGTTTCGAAAAGGGCCTCCATCAGCTCCACCGGCGGCTCGTCCAGGAGATCCTCCTCCTCGTCGTCGGCTCCGTGTCCTGACTGGGCCCGGACTTCGGCAAGGACGGCCTCGACCACATCGGCGCCGGCGGGGCACCTCGGACGGGGGCCGAAGTCCAGGCGGTCGAGCGCCTCCTGCAGATCGTCGATCTCCTCCCGGAGCCGGAAGACTTCCTCGCGCTCCTTGCCGAAGCGCTGGTCCAGCCACGCTTGAAAGGCGGGCAGCGTCTCGTCCTCGAAGCGGCACAGCTGGGCGCGCTCCTTGCGGAATTCGCCGAGGCGCTTGCGCAAGGAGGCGACGAGCCGCCGGAGCGCATCGGCCTTCGTTTTCTTGCCGGAGCTCGCGGTGGCCCGTTTCGTCGCCTTCCTCTTGACGGGGGCTGGGGGCGGAGCATCGAAGGTGGTGAGGACGAGTCCGTCCCGCTTCGCCGCCCGGTAGAGGTCCTCGAAATTCTTCCGCATCCCCGGACCGAGGAGCATCCGATAGGCCGAGATCAGACCGTCGCAGACGATCTTGCCTCGGAAGGGCAGCAAGGTGCCCTCGCCGAGGACGGGAAGGCGCTGCGACAGCATGTCTTCGATCGGCTCGACGAGACCCCACACCCCGAAGACGCGGGCGTCCTCTCCGGCTTCGACGACGATGAAATGCTTTTTGAGCTGGCGGAGGAAGAGGAGCTTCCCGGCCACGGCGCGCTTCCAAGCCGCGACCTCGGCGAGTTCCGCGGCCGGAAGGCGATCGGGATTGCCCTCGAGGTAGGCGGCGACGTAGCCCTCGGGATCCTCGGCAAAGCGCCGATGGAGCTCGAAGCGCTCGTCGGGCGACAGCTTGGCGAGGGCCTTTGGCTTCCCCTTCCGTTTCTCCGAACGATGCGCTTGAACCTGGACGAAGCGGATCAGGCTGGCGTGGAGTCGGAAGAAGTCCTTGGCGTCTTCGGTGGACAGGAGCATGAGGCAACAGTCGGCAAAGGGAGCAGCGACGAGCCTTCGCGCAAGTCTTTCCCCGCTCTTTCCGAAAGATTTCATGGGGAGCGGCGCTTGGAAAGGAGTCCGTCGCGGGAGGAGCGTCGTAGAGGAAGACGATGCCGACGATTCCAGACATAGGAGCCAAGGCCCCGGAATTCGATCTGCCCGTGGTCGGCGGCGGCTACGGGGAGGGGGACCGCGTGAAGCTGTCGGACCTTCGCGGGTCGAAGGTCGTTCTCTATTTCTATCCCAAGGACGACACCCCGGGCTGCACCCGGCAGGCCTGCGGGATCCGCGAGGTCTGGGACGAGCTGTCGCGGCGGGCGAAGCTGTTCGGCATCAGCGTCGACCCGATCCGCAGGCACGGAAAATTCATCGAGAAGCACGATCTGCCCTTCCCGCTGCTCAGCGACGAGGGGCGGACCATGGTCGAGGCCTACGGGGTCTGGGTGGAGAAATCGCTGTATGGCAGGGCCTACATGGGGACCGAGCGGACGACCTTCGTCCTGGACGAGGAGGGCGTGGTGATCGCGGTCTTCCCCAAAGTGAAGCCCGCCGAGCACGCCGAGCGGGTGCTCGCGGCGCTGGCTTGAGGCCCTCGGCGCCGGGCCTTCCGTCCCGCCGGGCTAGGCGTGGCGTCTCAGGAACTCGTCCGCGAGCGCCCGGTAGGCCGCCGCGCCCGAGCTGGTGGGGGCGTAGTCGATGATGGTCTGCCCGTAGCTGGGCGCCTCGCCGAGGCGGATGTTGCGCGGGATGATGGTATCGTAGGTGACCTCCGGGAAATATTCGCGCACGTCGTTGATGACCATGGTCGAAAGATTGGTGCGGCTGTCGGCCATGGTCATGACGATGCCTTCGAGGACGACGTCGGTGTTCGCCCCGGACTCCCGGATCTGCTGATGGACGCCGACGATCTTGGAAAGGCCCTCCAGGCCGAAGTACTCGCATTGCAGCGGCACGATGAGCTCGTCGGCGGCGGCCAGCGCGGAAGTCATCAGGACGCCGAGGGACGGGGGGCAGTCGATGAGCAGGTAGTCGGCCGGACCGGCGGCCTTGAAGGGGGCGAGCAGGTTGCGGAGGCGCACGAGGTGGTCCTCCTCCCGGGCCAAATCGATCTCGCAGCCGGCGAGGTCCATGTCGCAGGGAATGAGGAAAAGGTTTTCGTACTTCGTCGGCAGGACCAGTTCGGCCACGTCGCCCATGTAGATGAGGTGCTGGTAGATGCTGGGGTGCTCGCCGGGAACGAAGCCGAGGGCGCTGGTCGAATTCGCCTGCGGATCGAGGTCGAGCACGACGACCCTGACTCCCCGCTCCGCGAGACAGGCGCCGAGGTTCACCGAGGTGGTGGTCTTTCCGACGCCGCCTTTCTGGTTGGCAATGGCAATGATCTTCATCGAAAGTCGCGGGGTAGAACAAATGGGCCGGAATCTGGCGCGGTCCGGGGGGAGGGGAAAGGGAAAATGGGCCCGGGGCGCGAAAAAGTCGGCGCTCCGCGTCCCCTCGGCGGGAAAATCCCCCCTTTTCCCGCAAAGACAAGGCTTGCCGGGCATCCGCGCCCCATCCATCCTCGCCCTCGATGGAACCGCTTCGTCCCATTCGGGGCCGGCCCCTGCCACCCTGCGCTGGGTCGCCTGCCTGCCTTCGCCCGCCTTCGGCGC
>CAYMMC010000345.1:0-1120 GCA_964391125.1 uncultured Akkermansia sp. | reverse complement strand
CCGGACGAGGGAAGGCGGACCGCCGCTGGCGGGGCATTTCCGGTGCGCGACGCGGGGGCGATCATCGCGGAGGCGGACGAAAGGCAAGTGGACCGAAACCGTCGAATCGACCGCCGCGGCCATCGCCGGATTGCCTGATCGCGTCGCACCCTACTTCAACGCGGAATCCACACGGGATGCAAGATGAGTATTGCGCCGGTTAATATAAACATAGCCAACGCCTGCTGAAAACTGAAGGGCAGTCGCAGTCGCCCCAACGATAAAAATCGAAATTGGAAGCCTCCGATCTCCATTGATGAGACTCGTAATGACTCCTGCGATCTACGCCGCTAAAACAATAAAAAACATGAGGCCGGTCTTCCCGATTTAGTCGAACGCTCAAACAAAGCAAGCCCCACCAGCGAGCGCCGAAGCGGATCGCGGGGTTGCCGCTGAGTTGCGGCGGATCATCGAAAACTAATGAACTGGTGGTGGTTTCCACCCCTGGCTGGTCGAAGAAATCGGCATCCAATTTGGGGAAACCGTCAATCAGCTCGTTGAGAGCAAGGCAATAATGCACTTTCTGAGATTCCCTAAACCAGAGCTCCGCGTGCGCCATCTCCGAAGGAGAGACGGTAAAGTCCGCATGCAGCTTACCGTCAATACGGTCGGAAAAACGGACTTGAAGTCGTCTTGCGGCAAGGGCGGTCTGGCCATCGCGACCACCTTTATAGAAGATTAAATCAAGGCGGGGCGGGAAAGCATCATCGAGGTTCGCGGCAGGCTCCCATTCCACTTGGACCGAGATCCCGCTGCCATCCTCATACTCTTTGGTCCTAATCGTCGCTCCGATTCGTTTCAGGTGATCAAGCGAAATGACTGACTCCTGAATCGGACTTCCAGCAGCACGGACTGAGATCGACAATGAAACGGCAGCTAAAAGGATGACTCTCATTTCTGGAGAACAGCGGCATTAGTCCGATTCCATATAGAACCGGCTGCCGTTCACCAGCCGACCATGCCGGCTTGGTGCAACGCGGTTGCGATTTTACGCCAACCCGGGGACGATGTGTCAAGGGAAAACGGCACCGATTTCCCGTGGCGCGATCGGGCGGGGATCCTCGCGGCCGTGTCCCGCGTG
>CAYMMC010000344.1:0-4157 GCA_964391125.1 uncultured Akkermansia sp. | reverse complement strand
GCGGTGGAGGCCAGCAGCCCCCCTGCCCCGCTCTCGTTGTAGTCCTCGTCGACCAGCTTGAGGATGGGCTTGGCCAGCTTCTGCGAAAGCCAGACGACGGCCCGCTTCTTCATCGGGCCGTCCCATTCCACCGGCGCGACGAGCCAGGGGAAGCGGACCCGGGTGAGGTGCGAGGCCGCCGCCTCGTCGATGAGGAAGGTCGCGTTGGGGTGGGTCTGGAGGAAGCTGGCCGAGACCTGGTCGGTCACCTTTCCCTCGACGGCCTCGCGCACGATCGAGGCCTTGTTGGCGCCCCAGGCCATCAGGACGAGCCGCTTCGCCTCGAGGATGCTCCCCACTCCCATGGTGATGGCCGAACGCGGCACGTTCGCGACGCCGAGGAAGTCCGCCGCCGCGTCCTGCCGGGTGACGCGGTCGAGCGTGATCATGCGGGTGCGGGTATCGGCGGCCGAGCCGGGCTCGTTGAAGCCGATGTGGCCGGTGCGGCCGATCCCCAGGATCTGGAGGTCGATCCCGCCCGCGTCGGCGATGCGACGCTCGTAGTCGAGGCAGTGGTCGTAGACCGCCTCCATCGGCACGGAGCCGTCGGGGATGTGGATGTTGCCGGGGTCGAGGTCGACGTGGTCGAACAGCTGGTCGCGCATGAAGCGGAAGTAGCTCTCGGGGTGGTCGCGGGGCAGACCGTAGTATTCGTCGAGGTTGAAGGTGACGACCCGCCGGAAGCTGAGGCCCTCCTCTCGGTGCAGGCGGATCAGCTCGCGGTAGAACGGCACCGGCGTCGATCCGGTGGCCAGGCCGAGGACGGTGTCCTGCCCCGCCGCGGAGCGCTCCCGGACCAGCGCGGCGACCTCGGCGGCGAGCGCCGAGCTGGCGCTGGCGGAGCTGGGATGGACGAGAGTGCGGACTTTTTCGAAGCGCTCGCGCTGCGTCAGCTGCTTCTGGCCGGAGCTCGTCAGGATGGAAACCGAGGGCGAAGG
Organism: uncultured Akkermansia sp.; assembly: GCA_964391125.1. Lineage (GTDB taxonomy): Bacteria > Verrucomicrobiota > Verrucomicrobiia > Verrucomicrobiales > DEV007 > Arctic95D-9. Next base: position 3,180 of record CAYMMC010000344.1, on the reverse strand, counting down.
GGGGGGATTGGTCATTTCTTGGTCTGGAGCCCCCTATGCTGGAGCGGTCCGAGCGCCATGTCAACGGGGCGCGGGAGCTACGCGAAGTTTCGGGCCGCCCCGACATTGTGGATTGCGCATCGGGGGAGGCTGGAGTGAGTTCCCCCCCGCCCCCGCCGTCCGGATTTCTCGTCCATGCTACCCGACCCTCCCGACCGCCCCCCGCAGACCCCGAACGAATGGGGCCTGCTGGCCGTGCTCTCGTTCTTCTTCGGCCTCTTCCTCGTGCTCGAGCTGGCCCGCGAGTTCCGGATCGAAAAGCTCAGCGTGCCCTTTTTCCTGCTCGCCTGGGTCGTCCTGCTGGTGCTTCACGAATTCGGCCACGCGATCGCCGCCCGGCTGCTCGGCTGGCGGGTGGAGCGGATCTCGATCGGCGCGGGAAGAATCCGCTGGGAGCGGCGCTTCCTGGGGATGCCGGTGGAGTTCCGCACCCTTCCCCTCTCCGGCTTCGTGCTGCCCAGACCCGTCGATCTGAGGGCGCCCCGTCTGAAGCAATGCCTCATCTACGCCGCCGGGCCGGGCATCGAGCTGCTCGCGGTCGCTTTCGTCGCCTGCGTCGTGGGCGCGGACCGCCTCCTCGCCGCCTCCGCCCATCCGGGCATGATCGCGGCGCAGAGCTTCTGCGTCGCCGCGCTGCTCGGGGCGGGCTTCAACCTGATCCCCCTCTCCCACCGCAGCGGAGGCGGCGCGGCCTGGTCCGACGGGCTGGGGATGATCCTGTGCTGGCGGATCTCCGACGAGGAATACCGCCGGATGCGAGACCGGCCCGGGGAATGATCCCCCGCGCTTTTCCCTGTCCAATTCCCCCGACTGCCGCCTTGTTACCGCGGCAGAGCCATGTCCACCGATCCCCCCACGCCGCCGGCGCCCGAAGCGGACCGGACCGAGTCCTTTCTCCGTCTCCTCGCCGAGCATGAGCGCCGTCTCGCCCTCTACGTGACCGGCCTCGTGGCCTGCCCGCAGGACGCCCAGGACGTGCTGCAGGAGGGCAAGATCGTGATGTGGCGGCAATTCCACCAGTTCGAGCTGGGCACGAACTTCCCCGCCTGGGCCCGCAAGATCCTCTTCTACCAGATCCTCGCCTACCGCCGCCGCTCGAAGCGATCCAGGACGGAGCGGCTCGGCGAGCGCGTCCTGGAGATGCTGAACGACGAATCGGAAAGCGCGATGCGCGAGCAGCGCTGGGAGCGCCGGGAGAAGGCGCTGAGGGATTGCGTCGCCAAGCTCTCCCCGGAACACCGCGAGATCCTCGAATGGCGCTACCGCGACGAAGCCTCCATCGAGGGCATCTCGCGCCGCAGCGAGCGCACCGAGGGGGCCGTCTACCGCCTCCTCAGCCGCCTCCGCAAGAACCTCCACCTCTGCGTCGAACGGAAACTCGGCCAAGCATGAACGACACCGACCACGACCGGCTTCTCGAGCTCGCCCACGGCTATATCGAGGATTGCCTCTCCCCCGTGCAGATCGCCGAGCTGGAGGGCCGCCTATCCGAGAGCGCCGAGGCCCGGCGTCTCTATCTCGATTTCCTGCACGACCACGCCACGCTCCATTGGGATCGGGTCGGCGAGAGCGTCGGCCAAGGCGAAGGCTCGGACATCGAGCCCCTCCCCCCTCTGCGCCCCCGGCGCACGCCGGCGTTGTGGCAGGGCCTTGCCGCCGCCGCAGCGGTCTCCCTGCTGGCCCTGGCCATCGCCACGCCCCGACCGCGAGATCCCCGCTTCGCCACGATGCACCGAACCGAGGCGGCCCATTGGAAAAGCGGCACCCTGCCGACGGCGGAAGGCGCCCGGCTGGGCCCGGGCGATCTCGAACTGATCCGCGGACTGGCCACGATCCATTTCGACTCGGGAGTCGAGGCGACCCTCGAGGCCCCTGCAAAGCTCGTATTGATCGACGACATGAACTGCCTCCTCGAGTGGGGAACCCTGGTCGCCGAGGTCGGCCCGAAGGCGGAGGGCTTCACCGTGCGGACCCCCAGCGCCAGGGTGATCGACTACGGAACGCGCTTCGCGGTGAACGTCGATCCGCGCAGCGGGGCGACCCAGACCCAGGTGTTCGACGGGCTCGTCGAGGTCGAGCAGCCCGAGACGAAGCGGCGAGTCGCCCTGAGGAAGGGCCAGAGCAGCCTCGTCGCCGGCTCGTCCCTCGGCAACGCCAGCGAAAGTCCCGAGGAGGGAACCTGGTCGCAGCCGGAGGCCCCGACCGCGCCGAAGGAGCGCGGCATGATGTCCATCGACACCGCCGCCGCGGGCGGCGCCGACGCCTACGCCTCGACGGGCCTCCCCACCGACCACGTCAGCGACACCCTTCTCCTGCTGAAGCACGGCATCGGCGAACGACCGCCGCATCGAAAGGTCTGGCTGCGCTTTCCGCTCGGCGGCATCGCTCCCGGCGCGATCCTCTCGGCACGGCTCGAACTCCGCTTCACCCCCACCGGCTGGGGACTGGCCTCGCACCTCGGGGATTCCGAGTTCACCGTCTACGGCGTCGTGGACGACGCCCTAGACGCCTGGGACGCAGCTTCGCTCGACTGGGAGAAGGCCCCGGCGAACGGGCTCGACACGGGAAACGGCGCCCAGCGGGAGAAGGTCCGCGAGCTGGGGCGCTTCGTCCTGCCCCGGGGCATCCAGACGGGGAGTTTCGGCATCGAGGGCGAGGCCCTCCGCGAGTTCCTCGACAAGGATGGGAACCGCCGTGCCACCCTCCTCGTCATCCGCGAAACCCCCGAAATCCTCGGTGGCGGTCTCGTCCACGCCATCGCCTCGTCGCGGCATCCGACCCTTCCCCCGCCGACGCTGCGTCTGAAGGTGGCGGAATAGAGGCTTCCCTTCGCCTCCATGGCGAAGCCCTTCACCCTCCAGTTCCGCTGGCTGAGCGGCTTCCTCGCTCCGGTGAACAGGGCGCTCTCGCACGATGTCGTCAGCAACGCCTTCACGGTCGCCAAGTCCGCGACACTTCGTGGAGCTCCCCGCCTCCTGGACTCCCTGCCGCTAGAGGAGGGGACGTCGCCGCCGTCGATGCGGATTTCAGGCTCAGCCTCCTCGCGAAGCTTCTTCATGCGCAAGCCCTGTCCAAGCCTCAGGAAGGGCTTGCAAAGGCTCCCAAGCACGTCTTCCATGGGGCGACCCCTCAATGAGCACT
>CAYMMC010000343.1:0-4162 GCA_964391125.1 uncultured Akkermansia sp. | reverse complement strand
GATGAACTTGCCGACGTTGCGTCCGTCGATCTTGTTTCCGAACTTCTCGGGCAGGACGTCCAGCAGCATCGCCTGGCGCTGGCGCTTGAGCTTCCGGAACTTCATGACCAGGATGGTGATCGCCCAGAAGAAGAAGAAGGTGTTCACGAGGTTGATCACGATCTGCGTGCTCCAGATGCTCGCGAGATATTGCATCACGCTGAGTTCGGAAGTCGGGGTGCCCGCAGGCGCCTTGAACTGGACCAGGACCGTGACGTAGACGATGGCGACGGCGAGACCGATGCCGAAGGTGATCCACATGTTGGGGTTCGTGGGATCCGTCTCCTCCCAGCCGGTTCGCTCCTTGGGCTTCTCCTTGCGGGGAGGCTGGCTCCCGCCGGTTCCGCCTGCGGACGACGGGGACGTCACGCCGGAGGGCGCCGGAACCCCGGACGGAGGAGGCGGCGCGGCTTCTTCCGCGGCGGGGATCTCGAGCTTGGTGTTGCAGCCCGGGCAGCGGACGACTTTTCCGGCAAGCTCCGGATCCGCCTTCAGCTGCATATCACAGATGGGACACTGGAAGTTCACGACGTTTGGCTCCTGGTTGGTTTGGTTGACTTGGATGTGAAGAGAAGAGAATCGCCCGGCGGGCTTGGGCGAGGAAACGGCGTCGCCCCGCTTTTCAGGGCCGCCGGTCCGTGCCGCCCCTCGGCGTGCGGCCAGGCAGTTCGCGATCGTGGGACGCGATGCCGGGAGTCCGCGGGAAGCGCCCGCGACGGGTCTGTGTGCTCGACATGTTCTACCGACAAGAGGGGGGTGGCCGCTGCCCTTGCAGAGAGCGGAGGGCCGGAATGTAAACGCAAGCCAAGATGGAAAGCGAGAAAAAACTGGAAATCCTCAGGGGATTCCGCTTCCGCGCATCGCCGCCCGCCAGCGCGTGGGGGTCTGGCCGGTGCGCTGGCGGAACCAGCGGGCGAAGTAGTTCTGGTCGTCCATGCCGATCCCGGCGGCGATTTCGCCGACGGGGCGGTCGGTCTCCCGCAGGGCGCGGGTCGCCTCCTCGAGCCGCATCCGGTGGAGCCATCCGCCGAGCGTGCTTCCCGTTTCGTTGCGGAGCTGGCGGTTGAGGTGGTCGAGGCTGCGCCCGAGAGCCCGTGCCGTCGCGCCGGGAGTCAGTCCGGCCAGACCCCGTCGCGCCACGAGCGCCCGCACCGCCGTCGAGACCGGCCCGTCGCCCTCTCCCGCCCCCGCGTCCGAGACGCTGCGCTCCAGATGGGCGAGGAGCTGTAGGATCAGCGCCGCCGTCTGGATGGAAAAGGCTTCGCCGCAACCGCGCTGCCGGTGCAGGGAGAGCAGCCAGCGCTCCACGAGGGCGAGGTCGTGAGGAGGGAGCGTCGCGGTCTCCCGCCAGGGAATCTCGCCGTCCGCCTCGAAGTCGATGGCGAGGCAGAGGGGGCGCACTTGCCGCGCTTTCTCGAAGCGATGCGCCTGCCCCGGCGGGATGACCAGGACGCTGCCCCGATGGACCGGCACGCTCCGGTCGCCGAGATGCTGCGTGCCGCTGCCGCGGAGGTAGAGGAGGACTTGGGAATGGCGGTGGACGTGCTCGCCGAGCCGCTCGACCCGCGGCATGTGCTGGTTCAGGGCGATGCGGCGGATCCGAAAACCGGGCCAGCGGATCCGCAGGTTCTCGAGCAGGATGGGCTGGAATTCTTTCGGCATCGCGAAATCGGCATCGGTTTTGTGCGAATACAAACCAAATGCCCCAGCTATCTCGCGGTCGGATCGACCACATCCAGACTCGTCAGCTCGGCAAGGGCGATCTGCCGCCGGTCCGAACTGACGAACTCCCGCGCCTCCATCTGGATCGCACAGGCGACGTGAAGGGCATCGAGGGTCCGGGCACCGGTCTCCGCGGCATGGCTTTCGCTCAAACGGCGACAGCGGGACCATGCCTTCTCCCAATCCACCGCCACGAGCCGAAGCACCCCGGCGCGGAGATCCCCGCCAAGCAGCGCCAGGGCCTTCTTCGACTGGGCGGAGGAGCATTCACCGCGGAATTGCTTCAGGCGCAGGGCCGAGACGCACTCCGCATGATGGAGATCGGAAATGCGGATCGGTTCCCCGCGCTCATGCACGAAGGCCTGCACGGCAAGGGATTCCGCCTCGACCGTGTAGAGCTTGAGCAGAATCCCCGTGTCGTAGTAGCTCTTCATCTCTCACCGCGACTCTCGTCGAGGAGCGCATCGGAGGAGCTGCCCACCCACTCGTCACCCCAGACCGCGCGGGCACGCCCGGCGAAATCGGGCAACTCGATCTCCACCGGCGCGGCAGGCGGCACTAGGCGGGCCACGAGCTGATTTCGTCGCGTAATCCCCACCTCTCGACCCGCCTCCACCTCTCGCAGCACCCGGGCGAGGTTGTGCTGTGTCTCCATGATCGAAAAGGTTTTCATAACGCATCATTTTAACGCATCAGAATCCGACCGTCAAGAACGGCGGGACCGATCCGACGCGGGACGCGGATGGGCACGCTTTCGCCGCCCCGCGGCGGGATCTCAGGCGAGGAGCGGGGAGGCATCGCGAAATCGGCATCGGTTTTGTGCTAAAATGGGCGAAAAGATACTCACGCCTCCGGCCTCGTTCTGCTAGCCTTTTCTCCATGATCACCGATCCCGCCGATCTGAAACCCTCTACAATCTGGGAGGAAACCGTCTGGGCGCACACGTCCGAGGAAGCCCTCGTCGATCATGCCGCCAACCCCCGTCTCTGTGTGGCGACGCTGCTGCCCTTCCGCGACGGCAAGCCCGACTGGGAGGGCTTCGAGAACAGCATCCGCTGGATGCTCGCCAGCGCCGAGGCCGCCGGAGTCGAGATCGCCTTCGTCCTCAACGCCGACACCGGCTACATTTTCAATCTCGACGAGGCGCTCTACGCCGAGGTCATCCGCCGCTTCCGCGCCGCCTTCCCCGAGCCGACCATCCTCTGCGGCACGACGGCGACGGGCGCTTCGGGCGACACCTTCCGACCCGAGTGGTATCGCCCCCATTTCGACATCGCCCAGAGTTTCGAAAACGTCGAGGTGATGATCATGACCTCGAAGCTCCTCAACGAACTGGAGACGGAGCAGCGCCGCGACGCCTATTTCGAAATCGCCGAAATGCTCACCGTGCCCGGCATCGTCCACGCCCTCGAACCGGCCTTCGTGCCCTGGGCGACGCCTTTCGGCCCCTGGCTGCTGCACGAGCTGGCGAAGCACCCGAAATTCGTCGGAGGAAAAATTTCCACCCTCGACGAGCCACATTTTCTCTACTGGGCCGCGATGTGCCGCGACCAGAAGCTCGACTTCGCGCCCCACAGCGGCGACGATTTCGGCATCGCCTCGGCCATCAAGATGGGGCTGCCCCTGCTCATCGGCGCGGGCGTTTCGGCCTGCCCGCTCATCTGCGAGGCGAAGCGGATGTGGCGCGGCTCGCCGCTCGACACGCGGGTCTACAAACTCTTCGAGGCCTTCCAGTCGCTGGAGGACGCCGTCTTCCGCCTCGACGCGAACGGGAGCGCCGCCGCCTACAAGCACAGCACCGCCCACATTCTCAAGCTGCTCGGCCTGATCGCCGCAGCTGAGATCCACCCCGACTGCCCCGACCGCCGTCCCGACGACGAAGCCGAGCGGATGCGCGAGGCTCTCCTCCGCCCTCTCCGCATCGCCGACCGCCTCGGCATCGCCAACTTCAAGCTGGCCTAGCACCTCCTCCCGCGTGGCATGGGCATCCTGCCCATGCACCTTGCATCGACGCCGAAAACTCTTGCCCGCCCATTGCGAAACGACGTGAGCGAAACACCTGCCCTGATCCCTCGTAGCTGCAATCACCAAGGCATGGGCAAGATGCCCATGCTACTCTCGCACCCGTGACCCATGACTCGTGACCCTTCCAAGCTCTGCGTCCACACCATCACGACCAAACCCTGGCCCATCGAGGTGGCGATGGACAAATACGCCGCCGCCGGCATCGGCGGGATCACCGTGTGGCGTCAGGCTCTCGAAGGCCGCGACATCGCAAAAGTCGGCGAGGAGCTCCGCGCCCGGAATCTCGCCATCGTCTCGCTCTGCCGGGGCGGCTTTTTCCCCGCGAAAACCGCGACGGGACTCGCCGAAGCCATCGAGGACAACCGCCGCGCGATCC